>DATLYW010000036.1 GCA_035574315.1 Candidatus Zixiibacteriota bacterium | reverse complement strand
CGCAATACTGCGCGGGTCGCCGTGGCGCGAGCTATGCTCAAAGCGATCTATGCGATGTTAAAGAAAGGAGAAGCCTTTCGGCCCATAGACAAAACGGCTGCCGGCCAGCGCCCAGGGGTCATGGCCGCTACCTGATCGGGTGGAGAGGCTTGAGATTTGATTGCGCGGCTGGCGTCCAATGCAATTGTGTGCCAGAGAGCACGAATAGGTGACTGACAGATAGTCCTGCGAGACTCCAAGGAGAGCCGGAACCGCAACGGAGATCCTTGCCCTTGACATCCTTTTTCATAGGTGACCCCATATCCCCTCCCCTAAATGGACTGAGGCGACGTGGAATCCGGTGAGCGGCTGCTCGAAGGTCAGCGCGGGTTGCAAGCATTGTTACGCCGAACGGCTGGCGCTACGGCTGCAGGCAATGGGCAATACGCGCTACCGGAACGGATTCAAGGTCACGCTGCATCCCGATCTGATTGAGTTACCCAAGCGGCGGCGTGAACCGCGGCTGATCTTCGTCAACTCAATGAGCGATCTGTTTCACGACCGCGTGCCGCTGGAGTTTATCCAGCGCGTATTCGCCACGATGCGCGATTGCCCTCAGCACACGTTTCAGGTTTTGACCAAACGCAGTGCCCGGCTGCGGGAACTTGCGCCGAAACTCGACTGGCCGTTCAACATCTGGATGGGCGTCAGTATCGAGAACGCACGGGCGCTGTATCGAATCAAAGACCTTCGCGCCGTGCCTGCCGCACTGCGGTTCATATCATGCGAACCAATGATTGGACCGCTCGACAACCTGCTATTGGACGGTGTCCACTGGGTGATCGTGGGCGGCGAGTCCGGGCCGGGTGCGCGCCCGATGCGGATCGAATGGATTAGGGCACTTTACCGACAGTGCCGGAAAGCAAAGGTGCCGTTTTTCTTCAAGCAATGGGGCGGTGTGCGGAAAGATTTAACCGGACGCGAGTTGGGCGGTCGCACCTATGACGAAATGCCTAAACCTCTTTTTGCGACTCTGCCGAGGCAAGTGGAACTGGTGCGTGCGCCTTCACTTCGGTCGATTAGATGACGTGGCGTTTGAGCTGTTCGGATCTGACGGCGGACGAGCGGGAGGCGGTGTATGCAGCGGACGCGGCGTTGGCCCGCACCCGCTACGAACCCTGCCGCTTTCGTAGAATGAAACTCTGTTCTGTATAAATGTAGCGATTGGCACTAAAATTGCCTGCTTGACAAGCTAAGCAAATCATGCATATTAGCTCACCATTCCGAGAAAGGAGAAACTATGGAAGGCCGCGATTATTGGCTAAAATGTACAAGTGTCACCAGTGGAATGCTTCCGGGAGAAAAGGCTGTAGAGGCTGCGACTGTTGACGGACGTAAGATCTCGATGTTTGTTCCAGATTCGGCGGACGTTTTCCGACCGGACAGGAACTTGATTAGGGTAATCGTCTTAGATCAAAGCGCCAACGCTTATCTCGTTTATCTGCCTGTTAGCCCCCTAGAGGTTTCGTCGAGATGTATAACTGTCCCTAGGGAGAGTGTTGTGCCGCTTTAATCCCGCGCGATGATTCTCAGTAACCTCGAAATCCAGAAGGCAATAGACCAAGGGCTTTTAGTTATAAAGCCAGAGCCTCAGCCCCGCAAACCTTTAGCCGTTAATCCTGCACCATGCCCATATGACACAACCTCCGTCGATCTCCGGCTCGGGCCCACGCTTTCCATTCCGATCTCAGGGTCTTTCACGTACGATCTAAGAAATCCGGGGCTCGCAAGTTTTCTAAGCCGTAATTGCAACCACGTTCAGATCGATCCGGTTGGTGGCTTTGCTCTCCAGCCCAACGCGTTCGTGTTGGGATCGACCCAGGAGGAGGTGGAATTGCCCTTAACTGGACCAAGGGTACTCGCCGCTCGCATCGAAGGCAAAAGCTCCTTTGCTCGTTGCGGTTTATTGGTTCATTTCACGGCGCCCACCGTCCACGCAGGTTGGAAAGGTCCGCTCACGCTCGAAATAAAAAATCTAGGTTCCAATCCGATAACCCTATACCCTGAAATGCCGATCTGCCAGTTGATCCTTGAGGAAGTCGTCGGAACTCCATTTCCAAATCCCAGCCAGTTTTCTGGACAAAGAACACCAGCCGGCACCCGCGGAATTCCCTAAATTTAGCGAGGGATTTTAAGGGCTCGTGTCAGATAGTGTCCAGATAGAGGAGCAGGCTTTAGATTCCTCAAGAGTGGATTCGGTGATTTGGGGTCACCCATTAGAAGGCTGGTTGTCAAGAGGCGCATCTGCGGAGCTTGGGGTCGACTCTTTACTATTGACATTCTTGTAAGGCACGGCTCGGGCCCGTGGCCAGGCGTTACGGACTTTGTTTGCGGATGGCTGCTGTCACGTGACCTGGCCGGAGTAGGAATTCCGGGAACGCCATACATAATTCTTGACTTCGGAGATTGCGCTGTCACAGCGTCGCCGCATGGTAGGGATTTGCCCGGGCCGTAGCGCCGCTACCTCGTCGCGTCACGCGGCGGGGCAATCGCCGTCAGGCGACTTTTTCTGTCGCGAAGACTATCAGGAATACATGCGTGCGATGTCCGAGTGGTGCTTCCGCTGGAAGGTGGAGGTATGCTTCGGGGAGAGGCAGGCGGGGGGAGGGCCGGCGCAAGCACCGATGCGGGTTTTGCCCGACCGCCGGCGCGCTACATTTTGCAGCAAGCGGTTGAAATAGAGGCCGTTTGGAATGGTGGTGGTCGCAGCAGGACTCGAACCTGCGACCTCTCGCATGTGAGGCGAGCGCTCTAACCAGCTGAGCTATGCGACCACGCGCAGGGTAGTGTCTTCATTAACACCTGCGGCGGCGCGCTTCAAGAGCGAAATCGCAGGGGTTTTCGAAGCTACCGCCGCCGGGGTTGGTTGACGACCGCCACGGCGTGGATTTCGAGTAGCGCTCCGGGAACGCGCAGCGCCCCGGCCACCGCGAACGTGGTGACCGGCCGCCAGCCCTGGAAGGTCTCCTCCTGCAGTCTGTCGAACTCCTCCCGGAGCTCGGGCCTGGCCAGGTAGACGGTCACGCTCACGATGTTGCGGAGCGGACTTCCGGCGCCGGCGGCAAGGAGCCGGACATTTTCCCACGCCTGCTTGAACTGCCCGGCGAAGTCACCGGGCGCCGCGAGCCGCCCCTGCTTGTCGACCGGACCCACGCCGGCCAGCACGATCACCGTGGAGTCCCGTTCCTTGACGATTCGCACTTCCGGCGATTCGCCCGCGGGAACGCTCGGCTGACCGACGGCCGAGGCGACTGGAAACAAGCCGCCGGACAGCGCCGCGGCCAGGACAACCGGCCGATATCGCATCCCTTTCCCTGGAGCGGTTCCGAACCGCCTGCGCGGTCTCCGCACTATCCCCGCTGCCGTTGCTTGATCCGCTGATTCAGCGACTGCAGCACGCCCGCGTCCACCGCCGCGATCACGTCGACGGCCGCGTCGAGCTCTTCTTCCGTCATGCCTGCTTTCCTTGCGTCCGCAAGGCGTCGCTCCACTCACGGATCGCACAGGCGTACCATCGCCACGGCGAGGCCGATCAGCATCTTTTCACGCTCGGTGAGGCAGCTGACCGCATGCGCGTCCCGATAGAACTTGCGAAAGTCGGCTCTGTCCAACGGATGGCTCCTCCCGGTCGGATCCGGTATCCAGTCTCCGGCGCCCACAGGCTTACGAGCGTCTTGCGAGATAGACCTCCATCGAAAGCCGGCCGGGCCCGTTTCCTGCTTCCGGTGTCCGGTTTTTATCGAACCTCGAGCTTTTTGAGCGATTGAACCGCGGTTTCACTCACGCCGGCTTTTGCGCGCATACGAGAGCATAGGAGAAGCTCCCCTTGACGTGCACGTGGTCGCCGTGGCTGTGCCATGTGAAGTAGCTCTCGCGCATTCGCTGCGCCAGAGCCGGCGCCTCCCGTTCCAGCTCCTCCGCGGCCTCCAGCCAGTGGCGCCCCGTGGGGACGCCGTCCATCCCTTCCTGATCGAAGGGATAGCTCACGACCGTGCCTCGAACGATGCGATAGCCGGCCTTGAGCAGCAATCGCTGGATGCCGCTCGCCGTGTGGAAGCGAAAATCGCTCCCGTGCGTCCGACGAAAGACCTGGTTGATCCTCGCCTCGAGCGCGACGTCGACCGCGTCCTTCGCTTCTTTCACGACCGGATCGAGCACCACGAACGTGCCCCCGTTCTTGAGCACGCGCAGCACCTCGCGCGCCACCTGTTCGGGATCCCCGAAATGGTGGAGCGCGAAGGTAACGAAGGCACGATCGAACACGCCCGTCTTGAAAGGCAACCGCCCGGCTTCGCCGGCGACGACATGATAGGCCTCGATCTTCTCTTCGCGACCGGTCTGGAGCATCGCCATCGCCTGATCGACGCCGACGACCGTTCCCGACGTCAGGCGCGCCGCCACCGATCGGGCCGCGCGCCCGGTCCCCGTGGCGAGATCGAGAACCGTCTCCCCGCCCTCCAATGCCAGCATCTCGACGAGCTTCTCCGTGAGCGCGGCGCGAATGCCTCCCGCCGCGGAGCGCCGGTGGTACTCGGCGGCGTGCTCCGGATCGTGAAAATGCGTCTTGTGGCCGGGGCCGTGCGCCGCGTGCCCTTGGTGATCGTGGCGGTGTCCGGTCTCGGCGGTCCGACCGTGCTCGTTGCCGTGTTTGTGTTTCATCGCCTGGCCATCTCTTCGATGATCTTCCACTGTTCGTCGGTCACCGGCATCACCGAAAGACGCGGCAGACGGACCAGATCGAACCTTGCAAGCCTGGGGTGAGCCTTGATCTGTCCCAGCGTAACCGGTTTCGCAAACGCCTTTCCGGCCTCGATCTCGACCACGAGCAGCTTCGGGTCCTTCTTCTCCGGGTCCGGATACGCGCCGCTCGAAGCCCGCGCCGTTCCCACCGCGGCCTTCTCGTCGCCCGTGTGGTAGATGATGATCGGATCGCCCTTCTTGACCTCCTTCAGGTTCTTGAGCGCGAGATTGTTCTTGACACCGTCCCAGACGGTCTTTCCGTCCCTCTGCAACTGCTGAAAGGAGTACGCGCTCGGCTCGGTCTTGAACAGCCAGCGGTTCGCCATGGTCGCCTCCACTGGCGCCTTTTATAGCATCCGGCCGCGAGTTTACAAATCCCCCGCGCCCGGAAAAATTGCGCCGGGGCGATCGAGATGATATGCGAATGACATGTCCGCGTTCACCGATTTCTGCGCCCGCTACTTCCGCCGCTACTTCGACCTCCACCCGACCGAGGCGATCTACTACGGCGTCGATGGCTACGATCACCTCCTGAACGACTACAGCGACGACGCTTACGCCGCGGAGAAAAGCTTCGTTGCGGAATCGCTCGACGCCCTGCGGCGCATCCCCGCGGAGGGGCTCGACCCCGACGAGGCCATCGACCATGCGCTCCTCGAGGGCCGGCTGACGATCGAGAGCTACGAGCGCCGAAAGGAAGACTACCGACTCCGCCAGCCGGACATCTATTCGCCGATCGAAGCGATCTACATCCTGACCGTCCGCCCGACCCGCGATTTTCCCGCAAGCCTCCGGGGCCGGCTCGAGCGGGCGCCCGGGCTGATCCGCCAGGGGATTCACAATCTCAGCCGCCCGGAGGCTAACCCGCCGAAGCTCTGGACCGAGATGGCGATCGAAGGCGCAAGGGGCGCCTTGAGCTTTCTCGACTCCCTGCTCGAACATCCGAAAGTCCGGGCGGAAGTGAAAAACCCCGAGGAGCTTCGCGCGGCCGTCGAGAAAGCGCGCGAAGCGGTCAAGGACTTCGCTTCTTTTCTCGAGGCCGACCTCCTGCCGCGAAGCTCGGGCGCTTACGCCGTCGGGCGGGAGCACTACGAGCTGCTGCTCGCCAAGAAGCACTTCCTCGCCCTGGACTCCGCGGCTCTTCTCGCCCTCGGAGAAGCGCTGCTGATCGAGACCCGGAAGAGCCTGGCGGCGCTCGCCGACGAGCTCGCCCCCGGGAAGAGCATCGCCGACGTGACGCGCATGATCCAGGAGCGCCATCCCGGCCCGGGCGAGCTGCTCGCCGCCTACCAGAAGGCGATGCGCGCCGCGCGAGAGTTCGTGCGGGAAAACGATCTGGTCTCGTTCCCGCCCAGGGAGGAGCTGCGGGTGGTCTACACACCGGAGTTCCGGCGCCACGAGATCCCCTTTGCCGCCTACCTCTCGCCGTCGCCCAGGGATCCGGAGCAGGTCGGCTACTATTACGTGACGCCCGCCGCGGACGAAGAGCTGCTGCGCGAGCACAACTGGGTGGGTCTGGAGAACACCTCGGTTCACGAAAGCTATCCCGGGCATCACCTGCAGTTCTCGATCGCCAACTCGATCCCGACCGCCTCGACGCTGCCACGCTTGACGAACGAGTCCTCGGTTTTTTACGAAGGCTGGGCCTTGTACTGCGAGCAGCTCATGCAGGAGCAAGGATTTCTCGGAACCGAAGAGCACCGCTTTGTCATGCTCAAGGACCGCCTGTGGCGGGCGCTGCGCATCGTCATCGACGTCAAGACGCAGACGGGCGGCATGACCTACGACGAAGCGGCCGAGCTGATGGTCCGGGAGCTCGGCTTTCCGCGGCCCCTGGCCCACGCCGATCTCAACTGGTACAGCCAGTCGCCGGCCGGGCCGATGGGTTACGCGCTCGGCTGGTCGATCATCAACCGGCTGCGCTCGCGGGAGCAGGCGCGCCTGGGCTCGCGCTTCCGGCTGCGGGATTTCCACGACCGGTTGCTGAGCGCCGGGAGCATCTCGCTGCCGCTCGTCGAGCGCCGTCATTTTCAGGAATAGGGCACCGGCCGGTCGCTCCGCTCGAGCGGTTCCGACAACTCGAAGGGAGGCTCGTGAAGACCATCGCGGCAGGGAGACGCGGCCCTTTGCTCGGCGCCCACATGTCGATTGCCGGCGGCGTGAGCAACGCGCTCCTCCGCGGCGCCAAGGTGCGCTGCGACGCGATCCAGATCTTCACGAAATCGTCGCGGCAATGGGCCGCTCCACCCTACAGCCGGGAGGAGATCGAGCTTTTCGCCCGGCACCGCCGGGAGACCGGCATCGCCGCCGTCATCGCCCACGACTCCTATCTTCTGAACCTGGGGTCGCCGGACGCGCGGCTGAGGAAAAAATCCGTGGCGGCTTTCATCGACGAGGTCGAGCGCTGCGAACGGCTGGGGATTTCCAACCTGGTCGCCCACCCCGGCGCGCACATGGGCGCGGGCGAGCGCGAAGGCATCCGGCTGATCGCCCGCTCGCTCGACGAGATCCACGCGGCCTGTCCCGGCTACGCGGTCAAGGTCACGCTCGAGATCACGGCCGGACAGGGTTCGAATCTCGGCTACCGCTTCGAGCAGGTGCGCGACATCATCGACGCGACGCGCGAGGGCGAGCGGCTGCGCGTCTGCTTCGACACCGAGCACGCTTTCGCCGCCGGCTACGACATCCGCACCCGGGACGGTTACGAGCGCACCTTCGCCGAGTTCGACGAGCTGATCGGCCTGGAGCGGCTCGCCGCCTTCCACTTGAACGACTCGAAGCGGGAGCTGAACTCGCGCGTCGACCGCCACGAGCACATCGGCAAGGGGAAGATCGGGCTCGAAGCCTTTCGCCTCCTGGTCAACGACAAGCGCTTCTGGGGACTCCCGATGTGTCTGGAGACCCCCAAGGGTCCGGATCTCAGGGAAGACCGGCGAAATCTCGCCGTGCTGCGCCGACTGCTCGACTGACGGCTGCTTCGCTTTCGACGTTTTCGTCGAGGAATCGACGAACGCGGCGATTTCCGCCGCGACCGCGCGAAAAAAGTATCGCGCCGCCGCGGGGTTGGCCGATCTCCCCCCTGGCATGCCGATTGCCCTCTTCCTGGGGCGAGACCAGACAGGAAAGGGGGAAACGAGCCATGAAAAGATTGCTGGGGGCGATTGCGCTGGCAAGCGGCGTGGCCCTCGCGGCCGGCGTTGCCGGAGCCCAGTGGCGCGGGCCTGGCGGCGGCATGGGTCCGGGCATGATGCGCGGCGCGGGCCGCGGCTGGATGCAGGGCGCTCCGCCCTGCGCGGGCGCGCCCGGCGCGGCGGCCGAGACGATCACCGAGGAGAAGGCCAAGGAGCTGGCGACCGCGTACGCGGACCGGTACCTCAAAGGCTTCACCGTCGAACGCGTGCTTCCCTTTACCGGCCGGTTCCACACGATGTATTCCGTGGAGCTGAAAAACGAGGCCGGCGAGGTACGCACGCTGCACGTCAATCCGTTCGGTAACGTGATGCCCTTCGGGGGACCGTGGCGCCGCGGCTGAAGAACGTTCCGCGAGAAGGCCCCCGGAGCAGCCCGGGGGCCTCTCGGGGCCCTTGCTTTTGATCGGCCCCGCCGTATCAACTGATGGCGAGTTCGCGTAAGTATGCGGGCATGGCATCTCGTGACCGGGAGCCTTCGAGCGCTCCGCTTCGCGGCGGTTCAATCGTTCAAAAGTTCAAGGTTCGGCTGAAAACCGCAAACCAGGAACCGTTATTCTCCAGGGCCCGCTCCGCTTTCGATGGGAGTCTACCTGCCGATGAGCTTCTTAGTATAATGAACCGCCGTGAGCTCGTCGGCACGTGAGGATCGCGGCTGGATCGCTCGGGCCGAGACTTTCTGCCCGCGTTCGAGCAAGAGCCTGGAACCTTCAAGCCGCGCGCAGAACGGTTCATTATTCCTCAGTTCGGTGGTTCACGTCCCGGTCTCGAATCGCGAGCCGGGAACCCGGAGTCCGCGATAATTCGGTCTGGTATGCGGAAAATCATTCTGCCCCGCCACTTCATTTTTTCCGTTCTTCTGCTCCTGGCGCTGGTCTCGGCCTACGTCTACTCCGAAGCGCGACGACTGCAGGACGAGCTGCTGCGGCAGGCGCAAGCCAAGGGGCTCGCTCTGGCCGATGCCGTCGAGACCAACGTCCGCAGCGCGGTGCTGGGGAACCGCCTTCTCGAAGACCTCATCGCCCAGCGCCTGCTCGACAACGCCCGGCTCATCGATCGCCTCCTGGCTTTTCCTCCGGTCGACCAGGCGGCGCTCGAGGACGTGGCGGCGGTGAATCGCCTGCAGAAGATCGAGCTGCTCGATTCGCGCGGCCGACCGCTTCCTCCCGACGAGCTTCCTGGAAGGCGCATGCGCCGGATGATGATGCAGCACAGGCGAGCGCACGCGCCCGGACCTTCTGCCGCAGGACCGCACGGACCGATGATGTTCATGTGGGGCCGCCGCTGGGGCCCCGCTCAGGACAGGAGTCAACCCGTTCCGCAGGTCGCCGAACGGAAATTCTGGGAAGGCAGCGTTTTCGGGGTCGCGATCGGCGCGAGCAGCTTCCCCGGCATCATCGCCGTGCACGCCAACGCCGACTACATCCTCAACTTCCGAAAAGAGATCGAGGTGCAAAAGCAGATCGAAGAGCTGGGACGGCGCTCCGATATCGAGCACATCGCCCTGATCGACCGTGACTTCAAGATCCTCGCGCACACCGATGCGCGCCGGGTCGATCAGCGAAGCGAGGACCCCTTGCTCACCCGAATCCCGCCGGACGGCGGGCCTGCTTACCGGATTGCTGAAGGGAAGGACGGAAGCCGCCACTACGACGTCGTGAAAGCCGTCAGCGTCGGCGGATCGCTGCTGGGCTTCCTGGAGATCGGGCTGTCGCTGCGGCCCGTGGAAACGGCCTGGCGCCAGAGCCTGCGCTCGATGGTCGCTTTCGGCCTCGCCGTGCTCGCCGCAGGTGTCCTGGGAATGGGCGCCATCTTCTACAACCAGCAAACGCACCTGAGGAAGGTTCGCTCGCTTCAGAGCGAGATCGACCGGCGGGAGCGGCTTTCCCAGCTCGGCAACCTCGCCGCAACCGTCGCCCATGAAATTCGCAATCCGCTGAACGCCATCGCCGTCGGCCTGCAGCGGCTCCAAGCGGAGTTCTCGCCGGCGAACGACCGCGACGAGTATGCCCGTTTCCTGGAGATCATCCTGGGAGAGGTTCGCCGGCTCAACGCGACGGTGGAGCAGTTTCTGTCGCTCGCCCGGCCGCTGTCATTGAATCCAGAAAAGATCGCGGTGCCGCCGCTGCTCGCCGAAGTCCGCGAGCTGATGGCCGGGGACGCGAGCGCGGCCGGGGTGCAAATCGAGCTCAAGGTCCCGGCGGGGCTCCCGGCGATCCGGGCCGACCGGAATCATCTCAAGCAGATGCTGCTCAACCTGATCCTGAACGGAATCCAGGCGATGCCCGACGGCGGCCGGCTGACCGTGGAGGCGGCCGCCGACCGGCGATTCCTTCGGCTCGAGGTGGCGGATGAAGGGCCGGGAATCGCGCCGGAGGTCCGGGAGAAGATCTTCGAGCCCTACTACACCACCAAGCCGGGCGGTTCGGGCATCGGTCTCTCGATCGTCCGCCGCATCGCGGAGGCGCATGGAGGCCGGGTCTCCGTGGAGAGCGCCCCCTCGCGCGGCGCTCGGTTTTGTGTTTTTCTGCCTCGGGAAGCGAGCGAAAGCTGATGGCGGAACGTTTTCGTATCCTGGTGGTCGATGACGAAATCGCCCAGCGCGAGCTGGTCTGCGGCTTTCTGCGCAAGCAGGGCTACGAGGTCCTGGAGGCCGCCGGCGGCGAAGAAGCGCTGGCGCTGTTTCGCCGCGAGCCGGTGGAGCTGATCCTGACGGATCAGCGCATGCCGGGACTGTCCGGGCTGGAGCTGCTCAAAGCCGCGCGGGAGATCGATCCGGAAACCCATGTCATCGTCGTCACGGCGTTCGGCAACATCGACATGGCGGTCTCGGCGATGAAGGCGGGAGCGGCGGACTATCTCACCAAGCCCCTCCACCTCGAGGAGCTGCTGCAAAAAATCCGGCTGATCGGGGAGCGGCACCGGCTCTATGCCGAGAACCGGGCGCTGCGCGAGGAACTCCAGGCCCGCCACCGGATCGAGGGGATCATCGGCGAAAGCGGGCAGATGCTCGAGGTCGTCTCCCTCGTGCGCCGCGTTGCGGCGAGCGAGGCGACCGTGCTCATCCGGGGCGAGAGCGGCACCGGAAAGGAGCTGATCGCCAAGGCGATCCACTACGCCAGCCCGCGGGCGTCGCGTCCCCTGGTACGGGTCAACTGCGCGGCGCTGCCGGAAACTCTGCTCGAGTCGGAGCTGTTCGGCCACGAGAAAGGCGCGTTTACCGGAGCGGTCGCTGCACGCAAAGGCCGGTTCGAGCTCGCCGACGGCGGGACCCTTTTTCTCGACGAAATCGGCGACCTGCCGCTGCACCTGCAGGCTAAGCTCCTCCGGGTGCTGCAGGAGCGCGAGTTCGAGCGCGTCGGCTCGAGCCGCCCGATCAAGGTGGACGTGCGAATTCTTTCGGCGACGCACCGCGACCTCGAGTCGCTGATGAAAGCCGGGCGGTTCCGCGACGACCTTTACTACCGCCTCAACGTCGTAACGATCCTGCTGCCGCCGCTACGCGATCGCAAGCAGGATCTTCCGGCTTTGATGGACCATTTCCTCAAGCGCTTTGCGGAAAAAAACCGCAAACCGATTCGCGGCTTCAGCCGCGAGGCCCGCGAGGCGCTGCTCCGCTACGACTATCCCGGGAACGTCCGCGAGCTGGAAAACCTCATCGAGCGCGCGGTGGTTCTCAGCCGCGGCGATGTCATCGGCCGGGCCGATCTGCCGCTGACGATCGAAGCGCAGGAGGAAAAGGAGCCGCTCCCCGCCCGGCTCACTGCTGCCGTCGAGGGGCTGGAGCGCCGGATGATCAAGGAGGCGCTGGCTCGCGCCGGCGGCGTTCAGACCCGCGCCGCGGATCTCCTCGGCATCACGGAGCGGGCCCTTCGTTACAAGCTGAAAAAATACGGCCTGGCGGGAGACGACTCGACGGGCTCTACCCCGCCGGAATCGTGACCTGCGGAAAAAAGTACTGGACGACGATACCGATGAGGTATCCCAGGACCGCCGCCCCGACCGCGATCGTGAAGAACTGCAGCCCGGAGGCGAGCGGCGACTTGGCCGCCAGCCGCCCTTTGAAGAAGCCGACGCCGAAGAGCGTGAACGCTGAGAGCGCGATCGACGCGTAGAGCGCTGCCATTCCGGAAAAGAACAGATACGGGAGGATGGGGATCACGGCGCCGACGGCAAACGACAGTCCCATCACCAGGGCCGCCTGGAAGGGCTGATTGATTTCCGCCGAGCCGAGACCGAAGACCTTTTCCTGGAAAGTCCTCAGAAACACCTGCTCTTCGCGCAGCAGCGCCTTGACGATCCGGTAGCTCTGCTCGCGCGCCAGGCCTTCCTGGCTCAAAGCCTTCATCAGCCCCTCCGCGGCCAGGTACGGCTCCCGCTCGGCCAGCGCTTCCGCGTCCCGCAATTCCTTGTCGAAGATCTCCTTCTGCGCGCCGGAGGAAAGGTAGGATCCGGCGGCCATCGAGATGGCTCCTGAGAACATCGCCGTCAAGCCGGTGATCAACACCACTGCGCCGCTTTCCGTCGCCCCCTGAATTCCCGCCAGCAGCCCTACGGTGCTGATCAACCCGTCCTGGATTCCGAACACGAACTCGCGGATGCGAGCCCGGCTTTCGATCACCTCCTTTTTGCGGGCGATCGCCTCCAGCGCCATTGCTCAATACTTGAGGCCCAGATCGCCCGTGGGCTCGCCCGGTTTCCAGCCGGAAGGGCAGAGCCGTTCGGTGCGCAGCGCTTTCAGCACGCGCAGCGTTTCCTCCACGCTGCGCCCGACGTTGGTGTGGCTGGCGACCGCGTAGGCGATCTCGCCCGCAGGATTGATGATGAAGGTCGCGCGCAGCGCTACGCCTTCCCTTTCGTTCAGCACCCCGTAGCTCGCGCTCACCCGCTTGGCCTCGTCGCTCAGCAACGGATAATCGACGCCGCCCAGCTCTTCGACCCACTGCCGGTGGCTCTCGACGGAATCGACGCTCACCCCGAGGATCTCCGCCCCCTCGGCGCGGAACTCCGCCGCCATGCGGCTGAAACCCGTCACCTCCGTCGGGCAGATGAACGTGAAATCGGCGGGATAAAAAAAGAGCACGAGCCAGCGGCCGCGGTACTGCCTCAGGGAGTAATCGGAGACCTTTCCCCGGAAAACCCCCGGCAGCGTGAAGTCCGGCGCCCGCTCTCCCACGCGTAGCATCGCTCCCTCCCTCGGCCGCGACCTAGGTGAGCGGCCGCCACAGCGAGAAGGCTTCTTTCCCCGCGCCGACCGCCGCCGCCGTGAACCACGGGGCGTCGACCTTGTCGCCGTTCAGGATGCCGAAAAAATAGACGCGGAGCATCTGCTCGATCAACTGGGGAAACGGCAGATCCCGCTTCGGTTGATACCACGTGTAGATCCAGTTCATCATGCCGAAAAGCGCGAACGTGGCCACGCGCAGGTCCAGAGTCTTTTCGCCCTGCCGCTTTTGGAGCTCGGCGATCAGGTCCATCAACACTTTGACGTAGCGCCGCTTGAGCACGAGGACGCGCTCCTGGAACTCACCCGTCAGCGACTCGTCCTCGTGGGCCATGACCTTCATTTCATGCATGTTGTGAAGGAAAAAGCTCAGGTGGTTCTCGGCGAAGATACGGATCCTGGCCCGCACGTCGAGGCTGCTGGCGGCCGCGCTTTCCCAGCGCTGGAGCAGCGTCTCGAAGCAACGTGCCTGGATCAGATAGAGCAGCTCTTCCTTCGTGGTGAAGTAATAGTAGAGTCCCGCGAGGCTCATCCGCGTCGCGCGCGAGATGTCCCGCACGGACGTTCTGTGGAATCCCTTCTCGGCAAAGATTCGCGCCGCGACTTTCAGGATCTGGCGCAGCTTTTCGTCGTGCTGCCGGGTGACACCCTCGAGGCGGCTGGACATGATGATCTTGACCATCTTCGCAGATCGGTCCTGGGGTGTCAATTCTGCGGCGGCCAAAGGTTTCCGCCCGCCCGGCGCGAGCTTCGGCGCCGCGCTTTTCTTGATTCGCCGCGGGGCATGGTGTATGTGTAGAAGGCCGAGCTCCATGGAATTCGAGAACGTCGTCGTCGAAATCGACGGGCCCGTCGCGGTCGTCACCCTCAACCGGCCGCAGCAGCTCAACGCCCTTTCCTACGGGTTGATCCGGGACCTGTGCACGGCGCTGGAAGCACTCGACGCCGATCCCGCCGTCCGCGCCATCGTGATCACCGGAGGAACCAGGGTTTTTGCCGCCGGGGCCGACATCAAGGAGATGGCGGAACGCGGTCCTTTCGACGACCTCATTCGCGAACGGCTGGCGTATCGCGACCGGATCAACCGCATCGGGAAGCCGCTGATCGCGGCGGTCAGCGGCTTTGCGCTCGGCGGCGGCTGCGAGCTGGCGATGAGCTGCGACATCATCGTCGCCTCGGAAACGGCTCGGTTCGGACAGCCGGAAGTGAACCTCGGCATCATTCCCGGCAGCGGCGGTACCCAGCGGCTCGCCCGGGTGGTCGGAAAATTCCGCGCCATGGAAATGGTGCTCACCGGCGAGCCGATCGGAGCCGCCGAGGCCGAGCGCCTGGGCCTGGTGAACCGCGTCGTGCCGGTCGAATTGTTGCTCGAGGTCGCCAAGAACCTCGCGGCAAAGATCGCCGCGAAACCGCCCCTTGCCGTCAAGGCCGCCAAGGAAGCCGTGCTCAAGGCCGCCAACACGGCGCTCGACGAAGGGTTGGAGTTCGAGCGGAAGTCGTTTTATTTGCTGTTCGCCTCGGAAGACCGCACCGAAGGCATGAAGGCGTTTCTCGAGAAGCGCAAGCCGCAATTCAAGGGGAGGTGAGGCGGTTCATCGGTATGGCGGGATACGAGACCATCGTCGTGGAAAAGGCGAACGGCGTAGCCACGATCACCCTCAACCGGCCGCACGCGCTCAACGCCTTCGTGCCGCAGATGAACCAGGAGGTGCTCGCCGCCCTGAAAGACGCCGAGCGGGACGACGAAATCCGCTGCGTGATGATCACCGGCGCCGGTCGCGCGTTCTGCGCCGGGCAGGATCTGAAGGGGCGCACGCCGGAACAAAAAGGATCCCTGGGAGAGTCGCTGCGGGAGAGATACAACCCCATGATCCGCTCGATCCGCCAGATGGAAAAGATCGTGCTGGCCGCGGTCAACGGCGTCGCGGCCGGCGCGGGGTGCAACCTGGCCCTTGCCTGCGACTTGCGGGTCGCGTCGGAAGAGGCGAAGTTCATCCAGTCGTTCATCCGGGTCGGGCTCGCGCCCGACTCGGGGGGAAGCTTCATCCTTCCCCGCCTGGTGGGCCTGAGCAAGGCGATGGAGCTGCTCCTGCTCGGCGAGACCGTGGACGCCCGCGAGGCGCAGCGTATCGGCCTCGTTGCCAAGGTTTTCCCTGCGGCGGAGTTCGCCGCTTCGGCCCGGGCGGTCGCCGAGACGGTGGCGCGCGCGCCTCGGGGCGCCGGCCTGATTAAGCGGGCGCTGAACCATGCCATGCTGCGGGATCTCGAGGCGGACCTGGAGTACGAGGCCTATCTCCAGGAGATCGCCGGCCGTACCGCCGACTATGACGAGGGAGTGCGGGCGTTTCTGGAAAAAAGAGCGCCGGTGTTCAGGGGGAAATAGCTCGGGGCCGATCCCCGGATCCGGCCGCCGGATTCGGACGATACGACATGACCGACAAGAAAGAAAAAATCGGCGTTCTGGGTGCCGGAACGATGGGGGCGGGAATCGCCCAGGTCGCAGCCCAGGCCGGTTTCCGAACCCTGCTTTACGATGTTTCGCAGGAGCTCGTGGACAAGGGACTGGAACGGATCCGGAGTTTCCTGGAGGGAAGCCGTGAGCGCGGCAAGCTCAGCGCGGAGCAGGAAGCGGAGATCCTGGGGCGGCTCGAAGGGAAGACCCGGCTCGAGGACTTCGCGGGGTGCGACCTGATCATCGAGGCGGCGCCGGAAAGGCTCGACCTCAAGCGGGACATCTTCAGGCAAGTGGACGGCCTTTGCGCCGAGACGACGTTGATCGCGACCAATACCTCTTCCCTTTCCGTCACCGCGATTGCGGCCGGGGCGCGGCACCCGCAGCGGATTTTGGGGTTGCATTTCTTCAACCCGCCGCCGCTGATGGCTCTGGTCGAGGTCGTCCGCGGAGAGCGCACCGCGCCCGAGACGGTCGAGCGCGCGACGGAGCTGGTGCGCCAGATGGGAAAGACCCCGGTCCGCGCCAAGGACACTCCCGGATTCATCGTCAACCGCGTGGCGCGCCCGTTCTACAACGAGGCGCTGCAAATCCTCGGCAGCGGCGACGCGCAGGTGGAAACGATCGATCGCGTCATGAAGGAGGCGGGCAACTTCCGCATGGGGCCCTTCGAGCTGATGGACCTGATCGGCATCGACATCAACTACGCGGCGACCGAATCGCTTTACCGCTCCTTCTTCGAAGACCCGAGGTTCCGCCCGAGCCCCCTCCAGCAGCGGATGATGATGGGCGGCCATCTGGGGCGCAAGACCGGCCGCGGCTTTTACGTCTATGACAAGAAATAGCGTCGTCGTCCTCGGCGAGAATCGCCTGGCCCAGGAGCTCATCGCGCTCGCGCGCGCGCACGGATGGGAGGCGTCCGCGGCGGCCGGTGCGGCATCCGTCGGCGCGGCGGTACCCCTGGTCGTCGACGCCGGGGCCGGAGATCTCCACCGCAAGAAAGCGAACGTGGAGCAGCTCGACGCCGTGCTCGGCGCCTCCTCGGTGATCGTCACTTCGTGCCTGAGCGCCTGCGTGACGGAGCAGGCCTCCGGGGCGGTGAAAAACCCCGCCAGGGTCGTCGGGTTCGCGACGTTCCGGCCGCTGAAGGAGAGAAAGCTGGTGGAGGTGGCGGGAGGGCTGCGCAGCGCCGAGACCGCGATCCGCGCGGCGGAGGACTTCTTCAAGGCGCTCGGCAAGGAGACCGTCCGCGTCAAGGATGCGGCCGGCCTGACGTTCCCGCGTATCCTCAGCCTGATCATCAACGAGGCCGCGCGCGCGCTGGAGGAAGGCGTTGCGGCGGCGGACGAGATCGACCTTGCCATGCGGCTCGGGGTCAACTATCCGAAGGGGCCGCTGCGCTGGGGCGACGAGATCGGCCTGGACGAGGTGCTCGCCGTTCTCGAAGGGCTGCTGCGGGAAACGGGAGACGACCGCTACCGGCCCGCTCCGCTCCTGAAGAAAATGGTCGCGGCAGGCTTCGTCGGAGAGACCGCGGGCAAGGGGTTTTATTCTTACCGCGACGGAGAGGAGCCCACATGAGAGAGGCGGTCATCGTCAGAGCCGTGCGCACGCCCATGGGACGTCACGGCGGCATCCTCAAGGACATCCGCACCGACGACCTCGCGGCTCACGTCATCGCCAGGCTGCTCGAGCAGAGCGGTGTCGACAAGGCGGAAATCGAGGACGTCTATTTCGGTTGCACGAATCAGGCCGGGGAAGACTCCCGTAACGTGGCGCGCAACGCCGCCTTGCTCGCGGGGCTGCCTTATACCGTTCCCGGCGTTACGGTGAACCGGCTGTGCGGCTCCGGTCTGGAGGCGATCGTTCAGGCCGGGCGGGCGGTCGAGACGGATCACGGCGATCTGTTCGTCGCCGGCGGGGTCGAAAGCATGACCCGGGGACCCTGGGTGATGGGAAAGCCATCGGTCGCGTTTCAGCGCGGCGACGTCACCGTTTACGACAGCTCCCTCGGCTGGCGTTTTCCCAACCCCCGCATGGCCGAGCTCTATTCATTGATCAACAACGGGGAAACCGCCGAAAACGTCGCCGACAAATACGGCATCGGCCGCAAGGAGCAGGACGAGTTCGCGCTGGGAAGCCATCAAAAGGCGATCCGCGCGCAGCAGACGGGGCGCCTGAAAGACGAGATCGTCCCGGTGGAGATCCCGCAACGAAAAGGAGCGCCGGTGGTGTGCGACAGGGACGAGGGGCCGCGCGCCGATACCTCCATGGAAAAGCTCGCGGCGCTTCCGCCCTCCTTCAGGAAGGGCGGAAGCGTCACCGCCGGCAACTCCTCGCCGCTCTCCGACGGCGCCGCGGCGCTCCTGATCGCCACGCCGCAAAAAGCCGAGCAGCTCAGGCTCAAACCGCTCGCGCGTATCATCGCGTCGGCCGCGGCCGGCGTCCACCCCGACTACATGGGCATCGGCCCGATTCCGGCGTCGCAAAAGGCGCTGCGCCGCGCCGGCTTGCGCATGGACCAGATCGACCTCGTCGAGCTGAACGAGGCCTTCGCGTCCCAGGTGCTGGCTTGCGTGCGCGAGCTGGAAATCGATCCGGCGAAGCTCAACGTCAACGGCGGCGCCATCGCGCTGGGCCACCCGCTCGGCTGCAGCGGCGCGAGAATCATGACCACGCTGCTTCACGAGATGCAAAAGCGCGGCAGCCGCTACGGCCTGGCGACCATGTGCATCGGCGTGGGCCAGGGAATCGCGACGGTCGTGGAGCGGCTCTCCTGAACCGCCCGCAGGGAAGCCGGCGATCCGAGACGGGGACCTGGAGAGCCCAGCCGGGTGCCGAGTCCGATGAAGCTCGAGACGATCTACCTCGAAACCCTCCCGGAGCATATCGCCTACGTCAAGTTCATCTTCGAGTCGTACGAGCACGTCGGCATCGTCCGCACGGTCGACCGCAGGCGCGCGGTTATCGTGCTTCTGGTGGTCCCCGATTTCGTCGAGACCGCCCGCCGGATCGTGGCTTCTTTGAAGAGCGAAATTCCTCTCGTCGAGCCCCCCGAACCCGTCGATTCTTCGGACGACTGGCTGATGAAAGAGCTCGACGACATGGAAAACGGCTTCTAGCTACTTTCCGGTTTCCAGTTCCTGCCGGTTCCCGGTTTTCGTTCGTGCCGGCCTTCGGCCCCCGGTCGTTCTCCTCGAAGCTCTGGGCGCGGCCTGAACGGAGCGCAGCGGTTGAACGGCTTGAACCGATCGAACGGTCGCCGAGAGCGGTCTCGCGGCTTGCAAAGCCCCGATCGCCGATAGATGCTTGAGTATGCCCGCGTTACCCGGATCGCAAGACCGCCCCTCCGCGCGGAACTCCGCGACGGAGAAAATCCTCGCCCTGTTCGCGCGCAATCCCAGGCTGCGGCTGACGCCCGCCGAGATTCAAAGACGCGGGGGTTTTGCGCCCAAGGATCTTCAGGCCGTCGTCGACGCCCTGAGAGCGCTCTGCCGCGAAGGACGGCTGGTGCGGCTCAAGAAAAACCATTATGCGCTTCCCGATCGCCGCCACCTGGTCGTCGGGCGGGTTCACGCCCACCCCGACGGCTACGGGTTCCTCATCCCCGAGGACAAAAGCATCGCCGATCTCTACCTCAGCCGGCGCGAGATGCGGCGGCTGATGCACGGGGACCGGGTCGTGGCGCGCGCCGACCGCAGGGAGCGCGCCGGCTTCGAGGCCCGCGTCATCCAGATCCTCGAACGCGGCCAGAAACGGGTGGTCGGGACCTACCGGGAGATCGACGGACGGCCTTTTGTGATTCCCATGGACGCCAGGATCGCGCCGATGATCTCGCTCCGGCCGTCGGCTCTCCGACCGCCGGAGGGGAAGGTGATCGCGGCGGAGATCGCGCGCTACGGCACCGCCTTCTCGGCGCCTGAGGCCGTTCTGGTCGAGATCGTGGGCGACGCCGACGATCCGGAGACCCACGTTCGTTCCATCGTCTACCGCTACGGCCTGAGCCCTGCGTTTTCGGAAGCGGCCCGGCGCGAGGCCGCGGCTTGCCGGTTCGAGATCCCGGCCCCCGAGATCGCGGCGCGGGCCGATCTGCGCTCGCTCGCGTTCGTGACGATCGATGGAGAGAACGCGCGCGATTTCGACGACGCGGTCCACGTCCGGAAAAAGGACGGGCGCTACGAGCTGTTCGTGTCGATCGCGGACGTCGCGTTTTACGTGCGGCCGCAGAGCGCGCTCGACGAAGAGGCCTACGCTCGGGGCACCAGCGTCTACTTTCCCGACCGCGCGCTCCCGATGCTCCCTGAAGTTCTCTCGAACGGGATCTGCAGCCTGAATCCCGGCGAAGACCGCTTGACCAAGACGGTCGCGCTGGAAATCGGTGCCAGAGGCGAGATCACGCGAAGCCGTTTCCTGAGCTCCGTGATCCGCAGCCGCGCCCGCATGACCTATACCGAGGTCGCCCGGATCCTCGGGGACGGCGACGCCGAGGCCACCGCGCGCTGCCGCGATCTGGTGGGGCAGTTCCGGCTGATGGAAGAGCTGGCGCTCCTGCTCTGCGAGCGGCGTCGGGCGAGAGGCAGCCTCGACTTCGATCTCCCGGAAGCGGAGATCGTGCTCGATCTCCAGGGAGTCCCGGAAAACATCGTCCGCGCCGAGCGCAACATCGCCCACCGGATCATCGAGGAGTTCATGATTTCCGCCAATGAGGCCGTCGCCCGCCACCTCACCGAGCATCATTTTCCGCTGCTGTACCGGGTGCACGAAGGACCCGACCCGCAGGCGGTCGAGGCGATCGCGCCGTTTCTCGCGAGCCTCGGCTACCGACTTCCCGTCAAGCGGGAGAAGCTCGCCCCCACGGAGGTGCAGCGGGTGCTCGAGGCCTGCCGCGGCAAGCCCGAAGAGAAGGTCGTCAACCACGTCCTGCTGCGCGCGATGAAGCAGGCGCACTACCAGCCGGAGAACATCGGCCACTTCGGGCTCGCTTCGACGTGCTACACGCATTTCACCTCACCGATACGGCGTTACCCGGATCTGATCGTCCACCGGATGCTCGAGCGCTTGCTGCAGGGCACCAGACTCAGGCCGAGCGAGCGCGACGAGCTCCTCCGCTACCTCGACGAGGCCGGCAGGCACACCTCGGAGCGCGAGCGCAACGCCATGGACGCGGAGCGGGAGATGATCGATCTCAAGAAGGCGCAGTTCATGATGGACAAGCTGGGCGAGGAATTCGCGGGCTTCATCACACGCCTCGCAGGCTTCGGCTTCTTCGTCGAGCTCGAGGACTACTTCGTCGAAGGCCTCGTGCGCCTCTCCACGCTGACCGACGACGACTACCACTATTACGAGAAGGAATACGTCATCAAAGGCCGCCGCCACGGGCGCAAGTTCCGCCTCGGCGACCGCGTCCGGATCAAGGTGACGCGCATCACCGCGTTTCGCGGGGAAATCGACTTCGAGCTGGTTTCGGGCCCGCCGCTCTGAGGCCGGCCTTTGCGGGCGGCTCGCCGAGGGCCGCGCCGCTCACTCGTACCGCAGCGCTTCGATCGGATCGAGGTTGGCCGCCTTTTTGGCCGGATAGAAGCCGAAGAAGACGCCGACCGCGCCGGAGAAAATGAAGGCCACGGCGACGATGTGGGGGCTGACGAGCGTCGGCCAGTGCGCCCAGCTCTTGAGGATCTGGGAGCTGCCGATCCCGAGGAGGATGCCGAGCAGGCCTCCGGTCGCCGCCATCACCACCGCCTCGACCAGGAACTGGAGCATGATGTCGCGCCCGCGGGCGCCCACCGCCATCCGGATGCCGATCTCGCGAGTCCGCTCCGTCACCGAGACCAGCATGATGTTCATGATTCCGATGCCGCCCACCAGAAGCGATATCGACGCCACGCTCCCCAGCAACACGGCCATCACGTGAGCGCTCGTCGAGGCGGCTTCCGCGATGTCGGAGAGATTGCGGATCGTGAAGTCGTCGTCGCGATCGGGACCGATGCGGTGGCGCTGGCGCAACAGCGCGGTGATCTGCTCCTTGGCTTCCTCCACGCGATCGGCGCTGACGGCCGAGACGATGATGCTCTGCAGGTGCGTGATGCGCATCAACCGCTTCTGCATCGTCGTGTACGGGATGAGGATGGTGTCGTCCTGATCGGTTCCCTGGCTGCTCTGTCCCTTGGGGCCGAGCACCCCGACGACCCGGAACGGGATGTTGCGGATGCGGATGACCGCGTCGATGGGATCGTCGTTCCCGAACAGGCTGTCGACGATCGTCTGCCCGATTACGGCGACCTTGGCGGCGTTTTCGACGTCCCCGTCGTTGAGAAAGCGGCCTTCGACCACCGGCCAGTCGCGGATCTGCTGATACTCGGGCGCCACGCCCTGAATCAGCGTCCCCCAGTTCAGGTTGCCGGCAACGGTCTGCTCGAAGCGGCGGAGCGCGGGCGAGGCGAAAGCCACCGCCGGGACCTCGCTCATGATCGCTCTGGCGTCCGCCTCGACCAATGTGGTGACCCCGCCGGCCCCGAACCGGACCCCGCCCTGGGTGACGGTGCCCGGGACGATCATCAGGACGTTGGTCCCGAGGCTCGCGATCTGCGCCCGGATGGTCGCTTTTGCGCCCTCACCGATCGCCACCATCGCGATGACCGCGCCGACGCCGATGATGATGCCGAGCATCGTCAGAAACGCTCGCAGCTTGTTGCGGCCGAGCGCGCGCAGCGCGATCCGGAACGTCATGAACCACATGGGGTCACTCCTTCCGGGCCTGGGGCGCTCCCCGGGTCTGGTCGCCGCCGGCAGCGGCCGCTGGGTTCTTCTGGTCTGCGATGATCACGCCGTCGCGGAAGACGACCCGCCGCTGCGCATATCCCGCGATGTCGGCCTCGTGCGTCACCAGGATGATCGTGATGCCCTGCTCGACGTTGAGCTTCTGGAAGAGCGTCATGATCTCCGCGCTGGTCGCCGAATCGAGGTTTCCGGTGGGCTCGTCGGCGAGGATGAGCGACGGCCGGTTGACCAGGGCGCGTGCGATCGCGACGCGCTGCTGCTGGCCGCCCGAGAGCTGGTTCGGCGTATGGTCGGTGCGCTCTTCCAGCCCGACGAGCGAGAGAACTTCCATCGCCCGCGCGCGCCGCTCCCGCCCCGCGAAGCCGTTGTACATCATCGGCAGCTCCACGTTCTCCAGGGCGCTGGTGCGCGGCAGCAGGTTGAAGCCCTGGAACACGAAGCCGATGCGCTTGTTGCGGATGTGCGCCCACTGGTCCGGGTCGAGCGAGCCGACCTCCTCGCCTTCGAGGAAATACCTCCCGCTCGTCGGCCGGTCAAGACATCCGAGGATGTTCATGAAGGTCGACTTGCCGGAGCCCGAGGAGCCCATCACCGCAATGAATTCCCCGCGCTCGACCGTGAGATTGATCCCCCGCAGGGCCGGCACCTCCACGTCCCCCATGCGGTAGGTCTTGTAAAGCTCCTCGACGCGAATGACCTCGCTCATCGAAAACCGAAACGCCTCGGCTGCGGCGGCGGCTGGAAGGGATTGGCGATGCCCGAAGTCCCGTTGGCGGCGCTCGCCATGGCGATGATGACGCGCTCGTTCTCCTTGAGGTCGCCGCTCCTCACCTCGGTTTTCGACCCGTCGGTGATTCCCAGCTCGACCTCCACCGGCTCCGCCTTCGCGCCTCTGAGAACGTAAATGCGGACCATGCGCGGCCCCCGGGGCCCGCCCCCCGCCCCCGAACGGCTGGTCCGGCGCGCCCCGACCCTCGGGGCGGCGCGGCTCTGCTCCTGCCTGAGCAGCTCCTGGGCCTGGTTCTTTTCCTCCGGCGGCCGGAAACGGATCGCCATGTTCGGGACCGTCAGGACGTTTTCCTGCCGGCTCACCAGGAACTGGACGTTGGCGGTCATCCCCGGCTTGAGCAGCAACTCCTTGTTGTCGATCCGCACCACCGCGTCGTACGTCACCACGTTTTGCACCACAGTGGGAGCGTTGCGCACCTGGTGCACCCGGCCGCGGAACCGGCGCGCCGGAAACGCGTCCACGGTGAAGGTCACTTCCTGGTTTTCGCGGATGTTGCCGACGTCGGCCTCGTCGACGTTGGTATGCACCTCCATCTTCGAGAGGTCGTTGGCGATCGTGAACAGGGTCGGCGCCTGGAGCGAGGCGGCCACTGTCTGTCCCACGTCGACGTTGCGCGAGATCACGATGCCATCCACCGGCGAGCGGATGACCGTGTTGTTGAGGTCGACGGTGGCCTGGTTCAACGCCGCCTGCGCCTGAGCCACCTGGGCTTTGTTCACCTCGACCTGCGCCGCGGCGGCGTCATAGGCCGTCTGGGCCGCGTCGAGCTCGCTCTGCGCGATCAGATCCCGGGCGCGGAGCTCGCGGTTGCGGGTGAGCGTCCGTTCCGCGTCCTGGAGGGCGACCTTGGATTTCTCGAGATTGGAGCGGGCGGCGAGCAAGTTGGCCTTCGCCTGGTCCACCGCGGCCCGGAACTTGTCCTGATTCAACTGGGCGACGACCTGTCCCGCCTTGACCCTGGTGTTGAAGTCCGCGAACAGCTTGTCGATCGTCCCTGAAACCTGGCTCCCGACCTGGACCGTTACCACGGCCTGGAGCGTCCCGGTCGAGGAGACCACCTGCGTTACGTTCGCCCGCTGCACCGGAACAGTCACGTACGGCGGCTCGTTGGGAGCTCTGCCGAAGCTCCAAAAGCCGTATCCCGCGACCGCCAGCAGCATCAGGCCGGCGGCGCTCAAAAGACGGCGGTGACGCTTCATTTCGCCTCGCGCAATCGATGGAACACCTTCAGGGCAAAGTCGCTTGCCTGCCGGTCCGCTTGACGCCGGTAGGTCATTCCACCCGTGATCTCCGCGTTCGGCTCCTGATCTTCCAGAAGCTCCTCGGTTTCGAGCCGAATCCGAGAAACCTGGGGCACTCCCTCCATCTCGTCGTCGAACCTCGCCACCCTTGCTTTGAGGTAGTAGTTGACCCCACGGTCCGTGATCATCAATGTGATCTTACCAGTTTTTCGGAGATTGTTCGCCGTGGAGCTGTTTTTCCATAGCGCAACGTCGACGGTCCGGGAGTCCCGGGCGACCACCTCGTAATACGACAGCAGCGCCGGATGCGGCCAGCCGGCGGGGTCCAGGGTAAAAATGGGAATGATTTTCCCCTCGTGCGCCGCGACCTCCCGACCGCTCAGCCGCTCGTAGAGCTCGGGCGTCAACTCTCTTCCGACAACCTTGGACATCTGGAACCTCGTTACTTTAGACGTCGGACCCCGCCCGGCGGGCTATTCTTCGACGAGAAGCTCCCGGCGGTTGCCGAATCCCTGCTCATTGTCGATGAAGAGGATCCGGCGCGGGGAAACGCGGTAGAATCGGACCTTCAGAAAGGCCCGGTAAAAGATCCCGCTTGCGGGATCGGTGAACAGCTTGATCACCTCCGGGTACTTGAGCGCGTAAACCGCCATCGCCCTGGCCTTCTCGGCCGCCGACTCGACGGGCGCGACGCTCCCTTCCAGCTGGATCCCCTTGATCGCGCGCCAATCACGGTAATCCTCCTGGATCGTAACCGCAACCCGAGGGTTCCGCGCCAGGTTCTCGCTGTGCCGGGTATCGGGAGCCGAAAAGAAATAAAGGCTCAGGCCATCGCTCGCGTAGAACACCGTCGCGGCCCACGGCACCCCGTCGGCGCACGTGGCCAGGGTCATCGTGTTGTGACTTTTGAGGTATTCGAGGATCTGCCGCTTCAGGTCCTCGGCCATGGCGCCTCCGTGACTTCCCCGCGGGGCGGTCTTCAAGCCCTCCGCACCAGGGGGGCGGCCTTCAGTGCCCGGAGGTTCCCGGCCCCGACGCAGAGCATGGCCACCTTGATCTCGCGGATGATGCCGCTGAGGAATTCGACCACCTTGTCGCTCGATTCCAGCGCCGCCGCGAGCAACGGCTGTCCCAACCCGGCGATGTCCGCCCCCAGGGCGATCGCCTTCGCGATGTCGAGGCCGCTCCGGATTCCTCCGGAAGCCACCAGCGGAATTTCGGGCACCGCCCGGCGCACCTCGACGAGAGCTTCCTCGGTCGGGATGCCCCATTCGACGAAGGTCGTCTCGAACGGCTGGCCGCGCCGCGCCGCCCTGGCCGACTCCACGGCGTACCAGGAGGTGCCGCCGCTCCCCGCCACGTCGATCGCCTTGACGCCGGCGTTGCGCAGCCGGACGGCCACCTCCCCCGAGATTCCGTTGCCTACTTCCTTGGCCATCACGGGAACCTCGAGCTCGCGGCATACGTCGGCGATCTTTTGCGTGAGGCCTCTGAAATTTCGGTTGCCTTCCGGCTGCACCGCCTCCTGGAGCACGTTGAGGTGAAGAATCAGGCCGTCAGCGCCGATCATCTGGACTGCCTTACGGCAGTGCTCGACGGTGTAGCCGTAGTTGAGCTGGACGGCGCCCAGGTTGGCGAGCAGCAGGATGTCGGGGGCCAGGTCGCGCACCCGGAACGAATCGGCGACCGCGGGCTGCTCGAGCGCCACCCGCTGAGATCCCACCCCCATGGCGATCCCGAGGCGTTCGGCAGCCGCGGCCAGGTTCCGGTTGACCGTGCCGGCCAGCTCGAATCCTCCGGTCATCGACGAGATGAGCAACGGCGCGCGGAGCCGCTTGCCGAGAAAATCGACGCTGAGATCGATCTCCTCGAGATCGAGCTCGGGCAAGGCGTTGTGAACGAAGCGGTAACGCTCGAAACCGGTAGCGAGGCGGCCGGCCGCCGTCTCCGCCTCCAGGCAAAGCTCGAGATGCTCTTTCTTCCTTCGCTGGGTCGGCGTCAGGTCTTTCTTGAGCCTCGGGCCGGGCATGGCCGAAACAACGAACGCGCTACCCCTCGACGTCGCGGCGCTTGCGGGCCGATGCCAGGGGCGGCGGAGCTCCCGCTTCCGGATGGCGGGTCATTCCTTCGTCGTCCCAACGGCGAAAAAGCTCGACGTCGATGTCGAACTGGTCGAGGACCCGGGTCACGGTCTGGTTGATGATGTCGTCGATCGTCTTGGGCCGATGGTAGAAGGCGGGCACCGGCGGAAAGATGACCGCCCCCATCCGGGTGAGGGTCGCCATCGCTTCGAGATGCCCCAGGTGCAGGGGAGTCTCCCGGACCAGCAGCACGAGCTTTTTTCGTTCCTTCAGCACCACGTCCGCGGCTCGCACGAGGAGATCGCCGCCCAGCGAGTGGGCGATCCCGCCCATCGATTTCATCGAGCAGGGCGCGATGACCATACCCTCGGTGCGGAAGGAACCGCTCGAGATGCTCGCGCCGACGTTGTTGATGTCGTGGACAACGTCGGCCATCGCTTCCACGTCCTTGGCGGCGTAGGGGGTCTCCACCTGGATGGTCATCCTGCCGGCTTTGGTCAGCACCAGGTGGGTTTCCACGTCCTCGACCTTGGCCAGCACCTCGAGGATCCGCACGCCGTAGATCGCGCCGGTCGCCCCGGAAATACCGACAATCAATCGCCGCTTCCTTTTCAACGCGTGAACTCCAGAATCAGCCGGTCGCCGTCGCTAACTCCCAGCGCGTCCTTCAGCCTGAGCGGCGCGACGACCTCGATTTTGTCCTCCGGGTACCCCTCCACCTCCGGCACCAGCACCGCGGCCGCCGGCGCCGCGCGCTCCCCCGCCCGGATCTCCACCCGGTACAACCGTGCCGCGCAAAAGCCCCGCTCTCCGGGAAGGAGCGGAATACCCGCTTCCTCCCGCACCGCCCGCCACAGCCGGCGGTCGGCGGCCGAAACCGGGCGGAGGTTCAGCGTGGCCGGAAACGGGGTGAATCCGAGCCTTTCCTCGAGCGCCGCCCGGACCCAGTCCAGGGCCATGAACTCGGCCGCCCGCCCGAGGTCGGAAAAGATCTCCCCGGTGACCCTGCGCGGACCGGCCGTTGCGCTCGCCCTCCTATCGGCCAGACAGGGAAGCGGCGCTGCCTCCCCGCCTCACCTTTACGATCTCCGCCAGGATCGACAGCGCGATCTCGGCCGGCGTTTCGGTCCCGATGTCGAGACCGATCGGCGCATAGACGCGCTGGATCACTTCTTCGGCGATCTTTTCTTCGTCCCGAAACCTCTGGAAGCAGGCTTTGATGCGCCGGCGGCTGCCGATCATCCCGATGTACCTGGCGGGGCTGTGGATGATCTCGCGGAGGCACGGCTCGTCGTACTTGTGCCCCCGCGTGATCAGCACGATGTACGTCGAGGGCGTGATCGTCATCTCTTTCAGCATGCGCGCCATGTCGCCGACCAGCACCTCGTCGGCGTCCGGAAAGCGCTCGCGGTTCGCGTACAGCAGCCGATCGTCGATGACGATCACGTAGAAATCCAGGATCTTCGCCATCCGCACCAGCGGCAGCGCGATATGGCCGGCGCCCACCACGACGAGCTTGGGGGGTGCGGGCATCACCTCGAAAAAGACGTGGAGCCTGCCTGCGGTCTCCGGAACCGCGAGTTCCACGAGCTTCGACTTTTCCGCCCTGAGATGAACGTCCGCTTCGGCGACGATCGATCGCACGATGCCCGGCTCGCCGATGGTCTCGGCCACGACGCGGCCGTCGCGCACCAGGCATTTAGCGCCCGGCGCCACGCGGCCGTCGCCTTCGACCTCGATCACCGTGGCGAGCACGGCCGCGGCGTTTTCTTCGCTGATCCGGATCAGCTCGCTCGTGAGCGAACTCATGAAGCGTTCGCGGCCTCCTCGTCGCGCTCTTTCCACCACGGGTCGATGAAGACGTTCATGATCCCGCCGCAGACCGCCGGGCTGTCCGAAGAAATGTCGTCGGTCAGATCGATGCGGACCATGCGGGGTTTACGGGTCCGGATCACCTCGATCGCCTCGCGCTTGACATCCGCCTCCCCGCAGCCGCCGCCGATGGTTCCCAGGATCTCGCCCCAAGCGGTCACCACCATCTTCGCCCCTACCTCCCGGGGGGTCGAGCCCTTGGTCGAAACGATCGTCGCCACCGCGACGGTTTCGCCCTTGTCCAGGAGCTCCTTGACCTGATGGTATACCGATTCCCGCTTCTTGACGTCGGTGTTGGGATCGTCGTAACAGGTTCCTTGGCCTGCCATCTTTCTCCTCCCCCGATCGGGTCCGTTCTCTAAGCCACCATTTTCTGCAGCGTGCGTCCGAGCCGCACGAGACTGTCCACGTTGTGTGCCGACAGGAAAAAGTCGATGTAGGGCAGCGCCGCCTGCATCCCCTTGCACAGCGGCTCGTAGTTCTCGCTCGCCAGCAGCGGGTTGAGCCAGATGACGGTGCGGCAGCGGCGCTTGAGCGCGCGCATCTCGGCTTCGAGCAGGCCGACGTCGCCGCGGTCCCAGCCGTCGCTGATGATCACCGTCACCGTCCGGTGCGTCATCATCGACGGTGCGAAGTGGCGGTTGAAGGTGTGCAGCGAGCGGCCGATGTTGGTGCCGCCCGACCAGCCGAGAACGCTCCCCGAGATCTTCTCCAGCGCGTTGCCGATATCCTTGGTCCGGATCAGGTGCGTGATGCGGCTGAGCGAGGTGCTGAAGACGAAGGTTTCCACGCCCCACAGCTCGTTCTGCAAGCCGTACATGAACTGGATGAGAAAGCGGCTGTAGCAATCCATCGAGCCGCTGACGTCGCAGAGCAGCACCACCCGGGTCTTCTTGACGCGCCGCTTGCGGTTGACCAGCTCGACGACCTCGCCGCCGTACTTCATGCTGCGGCGCAGCGTCCAGCGCGGGTCGACCGTCGCGCCGCGGCGGGCGCGTTTTTTCCTCCGGCTGATCTGCGTGGCGATCTTGGTGGCGATCAGCAGAATCGCGCGGGCGATGGCCCGGCTTTCCTCGATCCCCATTTCGCTGAAGTCCTTCTGGTTGAGGGATTCCTGGGGACTGTAAGCCGGGACGGAAATCTCCTCGAGAGGCTCCCGGGGGCTGTCTTCGCGGGCGAAACCGTCCGCCAGCGCCTCCTCCAGCCCCTGCTCCTCGCCGCCGTCGCGCCCGCCGGACTCCTGGGGTTCGCCCTGGGTCTCGAGATCCTCCGGGTCGACCTTCTCGTAGCTCTGCTCGCGCCAGAAGCAGTCGAAGGCCAGGTCGAAAATCGGAAAGTCTTCCTTCTGCGAGATCAGGTTGGCCCGCAGCAGCGCCCGGAAATCGCCCCGATCGGCGATATCGATCAGGCGGACCGCGCGCGCGGCGTCGATCACCTGGCTCAGGCCGATCTTCACGCCGAGCTGCTTGAGCACCCGGGCGAACGACATCAGGTTGGCGAGCGTTCCGTGCCCGCGGACGGAGCTGTAGCTGTTGACGGCTGCGGCGACGGTTTCGCGCGTGATTTCCATTCTAGCCCGCCAGCTCCGGAGCCGCCCGCAGCAACGCTTCGAGATTGAGCTGCCGGGCGTCGATCTGCTCGCGCAGGTGGTGCAGGTCTTCCCGGTACTTGAAGACGCATCCCATCGTCTCGACCACCGTCTTGTCGTCCAGCCCCCGGCGGTTGAGCGCGATCAGCGCGGCCGCCCAGTCCAGCGTCTCGGCCACGCCCGGCCGCTTGTAGAAATTCATCTCGCGGACCTTTTGCATGAAGGCGCAGATCTGCCGCGCCATGAGCGACTCGATCTCCGGGAACTTGGTCGTGATGATCTCGTACTCTTTTTCGAAGCTCGGGTACTCGATCCAGTGATAGAGGCAGCGGCGCTTGAGCGCGTCATGGATCTCGCGCGTCCGGTTCGAGGTGAGAAAGACGTACGGGCGGTGCTTCGCCTTCAGGGTGCCGATTTCGGGAATCGTGATCTGGAAATCCGACAGCACCTCGAGCAGGAAGGCCTCGAACTCCATGTCGGCGCGGTCGATCTCGTCGATCAGCAGCACCGGCGGGTTGGCGCCGTCGCTCTGGATCGCCTCGAGGAGCGGCCGTTTGACGAGGTACTCTTCGGTGAAGATCTCGGTTTCCACGGCTTCCTTGTCGCCGTGGCCGACCTCCTCGAGCTTGATGCGCAGCATCTGCTTCGGGTAGTTCCACTCGTAGAGCGCCGTATTGGCGTCCAGCCCCTCGTAGCACTGCAGGCGGATGAGCTTGGCGTCGAGCACCTTGGCCAGCACCTTCGCGATCTCCGTCTTTCCGACCCCCGCTTCCCCTTCGAGCAGGAGCGGTTTCCCCATCACGAGCGAGAGGTAGACCACCGTGGCGAGCGAACGGTCGCAGATGTATCGTTCGCTTCGGAGGATTTCCTGGATTCCTTCGATGCTGAGCTGTTCCGGTTTCACGTGACCTCGCTGTGTGCTTTGGCGTTACGCGCCTGTTGGGCGGGAGGTTTGCGAGCTCCGAGCGGCGTGCAGGATCGCTTCCAGCACCCCTCCCGCGATCGCTCGAGCCTTGTCGGAAATCAGATAACAATATCCCCTTTCGTGGCGGGGATCAACGTCGCCGGCCTTGATCCCGGAGGGAACCCGTATGCCGCTGCGCAGCAGTCCCCGAAGCATGCCGGAGATCTCGGCCGCGATCGGAGCTCCGTCGACCTCGCCGACCGTCTCGCCCGCGCGCACCGGATCGCCGATCTCGCGCAGCGCGGTGAACCTGCCCGCGCGCGGCGTCCGGAGCACCCGTTTTTCTCCGTGACCGTCGACCGGCGCCGGCACGCCGGTATCGGGCTGCGCGCCGCCGCTCCAGATCACGCGCCCGAGATGGTGACCGCGGTTGCTCTCCACGACGGCGTGGACGTCCCCTCCCGCCGTGAAACCGGGTCCGACGCCGATGACGAGGGGCGCGTCCGAAACCGCCGTTCCCGTGTTCCGCTTCGCCATGATCGCGTCGACGAGCACCGCCGGCCGGATCTCGCGGCGAATCGCTCCCTCCGGATCCACGAACAGCGGAATTCCGCCCTCGCTCCAGACCCGAAAAGCCTCCTCCGGGGTGGCGACCCTCACGGCCTGAACCCCCTCGACCGTCTGCCGGCCGTCGTAAACCGCCTCGGCGAATGCCACCGTGCGGCGCACGGCGGTCGGCGCCGCAACCTCTGTGATCAAAACCCGGAAATGGCATTGATACAGCCGGTGAGCGATCCCGGTGGCCATTTCCCCGCCCCCGCGGATCAAGACCGGCCCGTCGATAACGCCGTCTCTCATGCGGCTGATCTCTCGATCAACATCATAACAGAGGCGCTGGAGTTATGAAAATACGGCGTATCGACCCGTCATATCAGCCCAGCACCGCCACTGACACCTGGAAGACACCCGGCGCCGGGTTACATCGTGAACGACGCGGTGATTCACCGGGGTTACATTCTCAAATGAGTTGACGGGTGCGGCCCCGCGCAAGGGGAGGGCAGAACGGCCGCGAAATTTACCGGGTGAGAACCAGGTAGGTCTCCGGGATCCTCTCGTTGGACCTGAGAGTTTCCTGCAGCGCGAGAGCTTCGGAGCGGCTCGACGGCTGACCGACGCGTACCCGATACCAGGTCCTGCCGCCGACCTCGGCGCTCACCACGTGGACGTCGTAGCCTTTTTCCCTCAGTTTGCGGGCGGCAATTTCCGCCTCCTTCTCCAAGGCGAAAGAGGCGACCTGAACCACCCAGCGCTGATCGGAGCGCGCCTGAGCGTTGCCGCCGGGCTGAGCCGGGGCCGGCCGCTTTGCTTGCGGCGCCGCCCGAACGCTCGTGACTTTCGCTCCGCTCTGCACGCTCGATCCGGGCTCGCTCCGCCTCCCGACCGCGGCCGACACCGCCGACGGCCCGGCCACGGCTCGGCCCTCGATCGGCGGGCCGTCGGCTGTCCTGGCTGATTGCTCGAGAGGCGCCGCCGCCGGTTCTTCAGGGAATCGCTCCGCTCGCTCGGCGGCCGCCGGGCTCTCTTCCGCCGGCGCGGCTCCCGGAGCCTGCGGTGTCGGGAATGCGGAAGCCGCCGGCTCGCCCTTCTTGAGCCTTTTCTCCTCCTCCAGACGCCGCTGCTGCTCCAGCCGAAGCTGCTCCCGCTTTTTCTCCTCGCGCTCCCGTTCGGCGCGCATTCGCTCCAGCTCGTTGCGAATGGCCGACAGCTTGTTTTTGAAGCTTTCGGAAACCTGCTGCGACTCGTTGCGGTTGCGGATCACGTGGGGCGTGATCAGCATCACCAGCTCGGTGCGCCGGACCGTATCGGTCGTCGTGCCGAAGAACCGGCCGAGCACCGGGATGTCCATCAGGTAGGGAACGCCGGCCCGCTCGCGGGACTTGTTCTCGGCGATGATTCCGCCGATCGCCAGCGTATCGCCGTCCTGCACCACCGCCGTGGTTTCGGCTTGCCGTGTGTCGAAGGACGGGAACGAGTCGTTCTCGTTGCCGATCACGACGTTGGCGCCGCGCTGGCTCACCTCGACGAGCACCTGGAGGTTGACCAGGCCTTGGGAGTTGACCTGGGGGATGATCGTGAGAATGCGGCCCGTGTTGCGGTACTGAATGGTGGTGCTGGAGGCCACGGTCCCTACCGCTCCGGTAATCGTTCCCGTGGCCACCGGCTCCTCGCTTCCGACCTGGATACGGGCGGGGCGATTGTCGGTGGCGAGCACGGCCGGCGAAGAAAGGATTTTGACCCGGGAGTCCGACCTGAGGGCGTTGATGAACGCGCGCACCGAGCCCGTTCCGATCACGCCGCTCACCCCGAGCGGGAACGACGTGAGGCCGCCGCCCTCCGGCGGCGCGGGCAAAATTCCGCCGAGAATCGATCCTCTCGAGCCGAACTCGCGGTTGAAAATCCGCACGTCGCCGCCCTTCCTCAGGATCTCGTAATCCACGCCGAACGTCTCGTCGTCCGAGAGCGTCACTTCGGCGATCAGGGTCTCGAGCAGCACCTGCCGGGGAACCACGTCGAGCTCCTTGAGGATGTTTCGGATGTTCTGGAATTCCTGCGCCGTGCCGTAGATGATCAGCGAGTTCGTCGCCGTGTCCGGGACGATGCGCAGCTGCTCCTCGGGCCTGGCTCCCGGCGCGCCTGGGGCCGAAGGCGTAGGCGGACGGGGAAGCCCGGGCGGGACCGCTGGCGCGGGTGGTTGCGCCGACGCTCCCGGCTGCGCCGGTACGGTGGCGTACGCCCCGAAGGGCTGGGTCTGAGTGGAGGTCGGAGCGGTCGTTGAAAGACCGGACGTTCCGGGCCGCTGAAACCCGGATTGCCCCATCCCGCCCGCCGGAGCGGAACGATGGAGGTCCTGGAGGGTTTTCGGGGGCGCGCCGCGGGAGACCACCGGCTGCCCGAGCGCCTGCGAGAGAACTTCCGCCAGCTCGCTCGCCTTGCCGTTTTCGACAGGGTAAATGAAAATTCTTCGGCCCGGACCCTCGGCGACCACGTCGATGCGCTCGAGCCAGCGCTTGGCGTAGCTCCACGCGGCTTCGCTGTGGCTGATCACCAGCAGCTGGTTGATCCTCGGAAGAGCGATGAACTGCGCCGCAAAATTCTCCGTTTGCGGCGCCGAGGCGGCAAACGACTGCATCACCTTGGTCATCTCGGCCGCCAGCTCCTCGGCGCTCGCCACCTTCGGCTGGTAGATCTCCATGCGCGTGCCGGCGAACACCTGAGCGTCGATGGTCTCGGCGATCTCGACGAGCCGCTGGATGTTGGAGGGAAGGTCGACCAGGATGAGGAAATTGCCCCGGGGATAATCGATGATCTCGCCGCCGGGCGCGAGAAACGGCGTCAGCAGCTTCTTCATCTCCGCCACGGAGAAAAAGCGCACCGGAAGCACCTGGATCGAAAAGCTGTCCTCGCGGCTTTGCCCGACGGGCCGCGCCAGTCCTTTGCCTTCCTTGATCGGCATGATGCGGTAGACGTTCCCGGTGCGGACCGCCACCGCCCCGTTCATCCGCAGGACCTGATGGAAGATCGGCAGCAGATCTTCGCTGCGCAGCGGCTCGGCGCTGTGGATCGTGACCGTGCCCTTTACCTCGGGATCGATCGTGTAGGTGAGCCTGAGGTGCTGCGCCAGGATATGGATGATCTCCACCAGATCGGCGCGGTTGAAGTTGAGCGACACCATCGCTCCTCCTCCCGGAGCCACGGGGGGAGGAAGGAGCTTTCGTTCTGGCGGTGTCGGACCGCCCTGCGGCGGCACCGCGGGAGAAGGCTCCGGTCCCGGACCCTGCCGGGGCTGGGGCGCAGGCACGGTCTGCGCCGCGGGCTCCCCCTGCGGTTGAACCGTCTGCCCCGGCTGCGCCGCTGGACGGGGCGGGAGCGGGAGCCTGCGCGGAACCGCCGGGCGCTCCCCCTGATCGGGTTGCGGACCCGTTTGTGCGGGAGCTTGTGCGGCGTCGGCATAAGGCTGGGGACCGGGCGGCCGGACCGGCGACGACTGCTGGGCAACAGCGGACGTGCAGGCAACGAGATAGCTGAGAGCGAGCAGGCAGATTCCGGATTTCCCGCGCATTCGAGCTCCGCTTTATGGATTCGGCGACGGTCGGGGAGGAAGCGGCAACCGCTCCCGCCGGGGCAGGTTGGGCACGGGCCGGGGGCCGGCTCCACGTGCGGGGGGTTGGCCGGCGACCGAAGGCTTCGGCGCCGCCACCGGCTCGTCCTTCCTGAAATAGTCGAGCGCCAGCTCCACCCGGGTTGCGCCCTTGGTGAAGACCACTCGCTTCTCGCCGACGTCGGTCAACCGAAACCCCTCGATGTCGTCCCCGACCTTGGCGCGGATCAGCTCTCGGGGCTGTGCCGATCCCCCGCCGGGAGCGGATGGTCCGGGGTCGGCCAGCACCGCGTACCGCTGGGCCCCCAGGATCGCGGTTCCCAGAAGCACCATGTTGCGTACCCGCTGAAACGAACGCGAGCTGAGCTCGGCTTCCCTCGTCCTCCCGGCACCCCTCTCAGGATCGAAAAGATTTCTACTGATGATCACGTCCGTGGCCACTGTCTGGGGCTTCGCCGCGCTCTCAGGGGAGCTCGGCTCGGAGGCGGGAGCCGCTGGGGCAACCGGTTTTGGAAGATCCCAGGGGCCGGCCCACCAGAGCCAGTAAACCCGGAAGGCCACCAAACCCACGGCTGCCGCAAGAAGCGCCGTAAGCAATGAAGATCGCGTAAGAATCTACCGCTCCTCCGCTTCAGCGTGTCCGAAAAGGGTCACAATTTACCCTGATTCGCACCGTGCGTCAAATTTTAGTGCCGGCGAGCCGCTTGTCGATTTCAGTGCCGGCCGAGACGCCCTCTATTATAGTTTTCGCCGCAACTTTAGTAACCAAAAATTTCCCGGCCCGGGCTCAACCCGGCGCCGACCCGGGCTTTTCGCCGGCAGCGGGCCGCGGGCGGGCAAAACCCGCAACCGTCAGGCTCACCCTGAGGTTCTGCACAGCGGCCTGAGCGGCCACTCCTTGAGGCTGAGGCACTCCAATCGGGCGAAACAGAGACCGGATGTTGATTTCGTCGACCACAAGCATTCGCGGTGAAGCCTCGATCCCTCGGATGAGATTGGCCACCTGGTCGATCTGTCCCCCGATCTCCAGCTGGATGGAGATCTTGGAAAGCGTGCCGCTCGTCTCGGGGTTCAGCACGCGGGTGGTGATTACCTGCACTCCCTCCTTGGCCGCGAGGGCCTGGACCGTCTCCTGGAGGTCCGAGGCGTTGACCGAGGGCGTGTCGCCCGACAACAGACGCGGCTCCCGGCTCTTGATCTCGTTGCGCGCCGCTTCCAGCGCCGCCAGCAGCTCTTCCTTCCTGGCGATATAGCGGAGGTTTTTCTCCAGCAGCTGCGGCTGGGCCTCCAGCTGCGTTTTGATCCAGTCGCGCCGCTCGAGAAACGGCCCCACGATCAGATAGCGGGCAAGGGCGACGATGATGATCGCGCCCGTCGCTAGCACCAGCCCTCGCTCTCTACGGGACAGCCTCTGCCAGAGCTTCGTCATGGCTTGCGCACCTGTCCTTTGGGCTTTTCGAGCTCGGCCTTGAGCGAGAACGTCTCGCGGTTGTCGCGGCCGCGATTGGAAGGGGCGTTGAAGCCCACGTTCTCGAAAAGCGCCGACTTCTCCAGAACGGGAATCAAGCTCGAGGCGTTCTCCGCATTGCCCTGGATCTCCAGGCTTCCCGCCCGGTAGCGAAGATTGGAAAGATAGGCGTTCGTTGGAACGACCCTGGACAGCTCGTCGAGCACCCGGAGGACCTCGCCCTTGCGCCGGTCGATGTCCGCAAACAGCTCCAGCTCCTTGCGCGCCTGCTCGAGCTGCTTTTCCTCGCGGCGCAACGCATCGACCGCGGGCTGAAGCCTCCGGTTTTCCTTTTGAAGCTGGCGCACGCGAAGCTCGTCCTTGATCGGATAGCTCACGCCCCACGCCAGACAAGCCAGAGCCAGCAACCCGGCGAGCGCTCCGTTCAACAGGGAAAACCGGCTGGCGCCGCGCTGCCGCGCTCCCTCTCCGCCGACCACGTTGACCCCGAAGGTCGCCTCGCGCACGCCGCGCAAAGCGGCCCCGACGGCGGGGACCGCGTCGGGATCGCGAATCGGCTTTCCGCCCGTGAGCCTGCGGTTTCCGGCCGCCACCAGATCTTCCTGAGGCGGAGGATTCTCGACGAACTCGGACAGCAGAGCAGCGGTCGAGCCCCAGCGGTACAGCTTGACCGAAGGGTCGAGACATTCTCTCAACAGCTCTCTGCCGACGGCCCGGCTCCAGTCCGCGTCGGGCAGCCGGTGCGAGAACGTGATCCGACGCGTCGGCTGCCAGGCACCCGGGTCCGCGCGCAGGCCGACCATCTGGCAGCCGCCGTCCAGCCCGCCGATCACGGCGAACGCGCCGGTCGCTTCCGGATTGCAGAAGGTCAGGTAGTTGGCCAGCGCAGTGGTGGTCGTCTCCACGCCGTCGGGCACGATCCCGAACGAGCCGAGGACCTCGAGCGTCGTGGAAAGATTTTTTTTCGGGATCGCGAACAGATAGACCGCGAACCTGTCTCCGCGCCTTCCCAGCGGGAGGAAGTCGTAGAAAACCTCATCGCGGGGAAACGGCAGCTGGCGCTCGATCTCGTACTCGAGAACCTGACGGAGATTTTCCTCCGCAACCCGCGGCAGCAAGATCGGCTGGACGATCGCCTGGTCCTCGGGGACGCAGATGTAGAGGGAGTCCTTGCCCGCGCTGAAGTGCGGCAGCAGGGAAAGCAGCGCCTGGCGCAGCGCCCGCTCGCGCGAGTCCCCTTCCGCCTTCAGCGCGATCTCGCGAACGTCCTCGGCGATCCAGCCGGTCAGTTCCGAGATCGCCTGCCGGCCCTCCGCCGCGGCGAGCTCCCGTTTTTCCTCCTGCAGCAATGCGACTCTCTGGAGATTTTTCCGCAGGCGTGCGAGAACCACGTGGTCGCGGGTGATGTAGAGCCCGACGCTGCGCAGGAAGTCGGCGCGCGACAGCTCGCGCAACCAGCGCGGGGGAGACGGCAAGCTCGCCGCCCCGATGTTCATCTGCAATTTGCGCATGGCTTACCCCCAGCCTTCACCCTTGGGGCGGCGCGGCCTCGCGATCGACCCATCGCACGAGCTCGAAGCCGCGGTTGCCTCCGGGACGCACCACCGCTTTGATCCGCCGCGGCACCCCGACCCCTCCTGCGCGGCCTTCGGCCTCGATCGAGGCCACCGAGGGATTGGTGAAGACGAACATCTGCAGCGCGGGGTCGCCGGCGTTCATCCCGAGCAACGGCAGCAGATCGCCGATGGTCTTGTCGGACAGCTTCTTTCGCTCCTCGACGAAGGCGCGGCTTTTCTCCAGCGGCATGCCCAGCAAGGCGTGCAGCACCTCGGCCGGGGCGGTCCGCAGGTTGACCCGGTCGATCGTGCTGTCGACGGTGAAGATCTGCCGCAGCCCGACCTTCTCGACATCCTCTCCTGGACCGGCCCGCTCGGCAGTGCCGTAGAAAAGGCCGGCGGTCATACCCCGGACCCACAGCAGATCCTCGACCGTGTCGAACGGGCCGTTTTTCGCCGTGTAGGGCGGCGAAAGCGATCGGTAGTACTCGTTTTCGGCGCCGTTGATCCGGTGCAGGTCGTCCGGGTCGCGCCAGTCCATGATGGAGTCGACCAGGATCGTCCGACGCGGCTCCTCGATCCCCAGATGAGTGAAGATCCGCCGCAGCGTCTGCTCGTCGACGCGATTGATGTTGATCTTGCCGCCTTCGTCGACGAACCGCACGCGAAACGAGCCGCCGCCCAGCACGCGTTCGCGCCACTCGCCGTCGAACAAGTCCCCCTCGCTCCTTTTCTCCCCCTGGACCGGACCGGGCGGGCGATGAACCAGCTCGTAGAGCCCCTGCTGGAAGCCCGCCAGCGCCAGGAAGTAGCCGGCGGTCTCCTCGCTGTAACGGCCGGCGGCCGCTCCCTCCTCGCGCACCGCCGCGCTGAAGTCGAAAGCGACAACGAACAGGAAAATGAAGATCCACAGCACGACCAGCAGGGCGACGCCCCGCTCGTCGCGCCCGATGCGCGCCGGTGTCACGGCTGCAACACGGTCATCATGATCGGAAAGGTCCATTGCACCTCGCGCCCCGCCGCGGTCCGGTAGGCGAGCCGGACCGCTCGGGGGAGCGCCTGATTGCGGCCCCCGCTCCATTCGCTTTCCCAGCTCTCCCCGTCGCCCTGGGGATCGAGATAGGCGAGCCGCACGTCGCGGACCCTCTCGTCGAGCACGACCCGGCTGCGCTGGCCGCTCTCTTCGCTTTCGCCGTCCAGGCGAACCGGCACCTGCTCCTCGAGCAGCAACGCGCCTTCGCCGTCCTCCGACCCGCTCCATGACAGCTCCACCCGGGCCATGCCGCGGCCGCCCATCGCCACCGAGATCGAGGAGACAAACGCCAGCCGGCGCTCCTGGCCTTCGTAGTACACCGCCGGATCCTGCGGCGAGGGCCGGTAGGGGTACGACGACCGGATATAGCCGGCCAGGAGGTCGCTGAACGAGCGCAGCTTCTGGTTTTCGTCGAACCGGCCCCGGGTTCTTTCTATCGCGCTGTGGCCGAGCGCGAAGGCGCCGTAGAGAATCGTCGCCATCAGGGCGAAAATCGTCATCGCGAGAACGACCTCGATCAGCGTGAAGCCGGCCGGCGGGACCGGCGGTTTCTCCTGCGGCTTCACCGCTCTTTCCTCGCCAGCCGGAGCGTGCGCAGCTCCACCGGCGCCTCCGGGCTGCCGGCCGATCGCATCTCCACCGCCACTTCCTTGAGCTCCCAGTCGCTCGACAGCGTAAGCTCGCCGTCCGACGGTTTGACCGCGCGAACCTCGAGCTTCCACAGGAGCCCCCCGGGGCTCTTTCCCCGCTCCGTCCCCTCTTTGAGCGCCGGCCGGGCGAAAAGCTCGTCCATGACCCGCCCGGCGTCGAGCATCGATTCGGTGCGCGCGGTGCTCCGGCCGCCCAGGCGAAGCCCGAGGGAGAAGATCTCGAGCAGGGTGACGATGCCCAGGCCGACGATGGCCATCGCGACCACGATCTCCAGCAACGTAAAGCCCGCCGACGCGCGTCTGGCCCGAGAGGTCATCGGAAGTCTCCCCGCAAAACCACGATCCTGCCCGTGATCGGCTCGAGGCGCACGGCATAGGAAACCTCGTTTTCCCCGCCCGAGAGCGCCACGACCCCGCCGGTTACGCTGCCGTTCGGGAAAAAGACGAACTGCCGCAGCGTTTCCTCCGGAATCTCGGCTCCCTCCGCCCCGGCGAAGCGCACGTCCCCGGGGAGCTGAACCTCGCGCTCGCGCGCCGCCCGATAGCTGTTCCGCGAAAGATCGAGCAGCAGCCGCTGCGGCGTCGCGGTTTCCAGGGCGCGGTGGCGCAGCTCGCGAGCGGCGGCTGCCAGCCCCAGAGCCGAACGCTTGACCGACTGATCGCGCAGCGCTTCCCGCAGGTTCGGCAGCACGATCAGGCCCGCCACCCCGAAGAGCAGGAGCACCAGCACGAGCTCCAGCAGGCTGAAGCCGCGCGCGTCATTCCCAGCTGTTGATGTCGCGGTTGTCACCCTCGCCCCCCGGCGCCTTGTCGGCGCCGTAAGAGATGATGTCGTAGGGTCCATGATCGCCGGGGCTCTTGTAGATGTAGGGGTTGCCCCATGGATCGACCGGAAGCTCTTTTTTGAGATACGGGCCGTCCCAGCGGTCGACCCCCGGCGGCTTTTGCCGGAGCGCCTGGAGCCCCTCCTGAGTCGTCGGATAGCGCCCGACGTCGAGGCGGAAGGTGTCGAGCGCCGTGCCCAGGAGCTCGATCTGCGCCCGGGCCGCCTTCAGCTTCGCCTTTTCTTCCTGGCGGATGAACTGAGGAAGAACCAGCCCGGCCAGCAGGCCGATGATGATGACAACGACGATCAGCTCGACGAGCGTGAAGCCCTCGCAGCGAGACGCCGGCGTGCGGTTGCGTTGCTTTCGTGCGTGCGCGTTTTTCATGGACCTCGGTTCAGAAGGGCAGATCATTGATGCTGAATATCGCGAGCAACATCGAGATCACCACGATCCCGATGACGAGCCCCATGCCGAGGATCAACACCGGCTCGAGCAGCGAGGTGAGCCGCTTGGTCGCGCGTTTCACCTCCTGGTCGTAATAGTCCGCGATCTCGACCAGCATTCCCTCCAGCTTGCCGGTCTCCTCTCCGACACCGATCATGTTCAGGGCGAGCTGCGGGAAAAGGCCGCTCTCGGCCAGGGTTCGCGCCATTCCCTTTCCCTCGCGCACCCGCACCTGGACCTGTCCGATCGCCCGCGCCAGCAGCCGGTTGCCGACCACGCCCTGGACCGTCCCGAGGGCCTCGAGCAGCGGCACGCCTCCCTTGAGCAGGGCCGACAGCGTGCGCGCAAAGCGCGATGTCTCGAACTTGCGGACCAGATCGCCGATCAGCCACAACCGCAGCGAGAGCCGGTCCCACTCCAGCCGTCCCGCCGGGGTTCGCCAGTACCAGGCGAGCCCTGCGGCGGCGGCCACCGCGACCAGCAAAGCCAGCCACCCGTAGTCGGCCAGCAGCTGGCTGACGCCGATCACGGCGCGCGTGATCCAGGGAACCGTCTGGCGCACGTCCTTGAAGATCAGCGCGAAGCGCGGCACCACGTAGACGAACAGCACGATCAGCGACAGACCCGCCGCGCTCGCCAGCATCACCGGGTAGATCAGCGCCGATTTGATGTCCTCCTTCAAGGCGGTCGAGCGTTCAAGGTAGTCGCTGAGGTAGCGCAGCGCCCCTTCGAGCATGCCGCCCGCCTCGCCCGCGCGGATCATGTTGACGTAGAGGCGGGGGAAGACGTCCGGATGCTCGCTCATCGAGCTCGCCAACGACTTCCCGGCTCGCACCGCCTCGAGCAGGGCGCCGATCACCTTACCGAGCTCCCCGCCCTCCGCCAGCCCCCTGAGGATCGAAAGGCTGCGGTCCAGCGGCATCCCGGCCGCGAGGAGCGTGCCCAGCTCGTGGGTGAACTGCAGCAGCTCGCGCTGCCCGACCCTACGTCTGGCGAACAGCGGCCGGTGCGCGGACCCTGCGCCGGCCGCCCGCTCCCCGGGGGCATAGATCCGCAGGGGCACGCATCCCATCTCGTGCAGGCGCGCGACCACGCCGCGTTCGGCTTCCGCCTCCATGACACCTTCGACGATCTTGCCGGCGTGATCCGCGGCGCGGTACTGGAAAAATGCCATCGTGGAATCTGCGCCCGAACCCCTCGCCCCTGGGCGAGCCCGGTCCGGAACCTCGGCTCAAATCTCCTCGCGCGTCACGCGCAGCACCTCCGCCAGGGTGGTGATGCCCTGGCGTACCTTGCTCCAGCCGTCCTGGCGGAGCAGCCGCATTCCTTGCTGCACGGCCAGGTTGCGGATCGAGCCGGCATCCGCCCGCTGGACGATGACCTTGCAGATCTCCGCGGTCACCGGGAGCAGCTCGAAGATGCCGATCCGGCCGAGGTAACCGGTCCCGCTGCACGCCTCGCAGCCCACCGCTTCCCAGACGGTGCGCGGCGCGTCGCCGTTCCCGAGCTCGCTTGCAGCGGGGCCCAAGCCGGTAAACGGCGTCTCGCGGCGGCACGCGGTGCACAGCCGGCGCACGAGCCGCTGCGCCAGAACCCCGAGCAGCGACGACGAAAGCAGATAGTCCTGCACGCCCATTTCCAGCAGCCGCGAGATCGCGCCGGCCGCGTCGTTGGTGTGGAGCGTGGAGAAGACCAGGTGCCCGGTGAGCGCCGCCTGGACGGCGATCTCCGCCGTCTCGGTGTCGCGAATCTCGCCGACCATGATCACGTCGGGATCCTGCCGCACGATGGAGCGCAGCCCGTTCGCGAACGTGAGACCGATCTGCGGCTTCACCTGGATCTGGTTGACGCCGGTGAGCTGGTATTCGACCGGGTCCTCGATCGTAATGATCTTCTTCCCGGGATCGTTGATCTTCTGCAGCGCGCCGTAGAGCGTCGTCGTCTTGCCGCTGCCGGTCGGTCCCGTGACCAGGATCATGCCGTGCGGCTTGGCGATCATTTCGTTGAATCGTTCGAGGATCTCCGGCGGAAAGCCGAGCGAATCGAGACGGGTGAAGATCTGCGCCCGCTCGAGCAGCCGGATCACCACGCTCTCGCCGTACAGCGTCGGCACCGTGGAGATCCGCAGATCGACGTCCTTTCCCGCCAGGCGGATCTTGATCCGGCCGTCCTGCGGCAGGCGGCGCTCCGCGATGTTGAGCTGCGCGAGAATCTTCAGGCGCGAGATCACCGCGGCCTTGAGCTGCCGCGGCGGCGGCTCGACGTCGTGCAGGATGCCGTCGATGCGATAGCGCACCTTGAGCTGGTTCTCGAACGGCTCGATGTGCACGTCGGAGGCGCGGCTTTCCAGCGCGCGCACCAGCATCTGGTTGACCAGGCGGATCACCGGGACCTCGGACGCCATGTCGCGCAGGTGCGCGACGTCTTCCTCGTCCACCGCGCCCTCGATTTCCCGCGCGGCCGGCGCCGGCGCGCCTTCCGCCGCATAACCGTTGCCGAACAGGGTCTCGATGCGCGCCAGGATCTCCTTTTCCTTCGCCAGGACCGGCCGGACCCGCATCCCCGCCGCCAGCTCGAGGGCGTGCAGGCGCGAGAGGTCGAGCGGATCGGTGGTCGCCACGATCAGCTCCTTGCCCTCGATCTTGACCGGAACCATCCGCGCCTGCCGCAAAAAGTCGGCGATGCCGGGTGCGAATTCCAGCGCAAGCGGCACCGTCGCCGGCTCCTTCAGCGACATCAGCGGAATGTCGAAATGGTCCCGCAGCACCGGCAGCAGATCGTCCTCGGAAAGGAAGCCCAGCTCGACGATCAGGCGGATCAAAGGGCTTTGATGCTCTTCCTGGAGCCTTTGCACCCTTTCCATTTCCTCCGCCGACAGGAGGCGTCGCTCGATGAGCCTCTCGGCGAGATTGGAGTACGCGTTCATGATGGCATGCGTGAACGACTACCGCGGTTTGCCGGGATCGGCGCGTCCGTAGCGGTCCTCGAGGCGGACAACGTCGTCCAGCTCGGGCGTCGAGACCTCCAGGACGTCGCATTCCTCGACGGCGATCATCCGGTGCTTCATGCCCGGGACGATGTGGAGGCAGTCTCCGGGGCTCAGGCGCACCCTGGAAGCCCGGCCGTCCACCTCGATGTCCATGTCCATGAGGCCGTTGAGCAGGCGGATCGTTTCATCCTTGACCCGGTGGTACTGGTAGCTGAGCGATTCACCCCGCTTGATGTGGAGAACCTTGCCGACGTAACGCGACGTCTGCGCCCAGATGAGCTCGTAGCCCCACGGTTTATCGACGACCCTTGCCGTGTGCGTCAGCTCCGCCATGTAAGTTGCCGCAATGATAACAGATTCTTGCGCTCCCGGGAACCAGCATCGTCCCGCGGCCGAAAAAAAAGACCGGGGCGGTGAGCCCGATCGCCCGTTTCGCGAGCCGCAGGAAGTCTTCGGGTCGACGATCCGTCTGGTCCATTGTATACCGCTGCCCCCTCCTCTTCCAAGCCGGAGCGTGGAAGGGCGCCCGGTTGAAGTGCTATAAGCGACGGCGATGAGGCTTTTGCTGATCCAGCCTCCCGTCCAGGACTTCTACGACACCGACGTCCGCCTTCAGCCGATCGGGCTTTGCTATCTCAAGGCTGCGGTCGCGCGCCACCTGCCCGACGTCGATGTCGTGATCCGCGACTGCCACGCCGGCCGCGGCCGCTTCACGGTCGCCATACCGCGGGAGCTCCGCTATCTCCGCGGCTATTACGCCGCGCCGGATACGTCGCCTTTTTCCACCTTCCACCGGTACTACCACTTCGGCGAATCGTTCGACGCGATCGAGGGAGAGATCGCGTCGCTTCGGCCCGACGTCGTCGGCATCTCGTCCCTCTTCACGCCCTACTTCCGCGAGGCGCTGGAAGTCGCGGCGCGCGTCAAGCGCCGCCGCGACATTCCGGTGCTCATGGGAGGCTCCCACGCCTCCGCCGCTCCGGAGTCGCTCCTCGCCTCGCCCCACGTCGACTACGTGGTGCGGGGCGAGGGCGAGCGGCCGCTGGTTGCCTTTCTCCGTTTTCTCCGGGGCGAGCTGCGCGTCGACGAGGTGCCGAACCTCGTCTACAGGCGCGACGGCCGGCTGTGCTTCAATCCGCTCGCCGACAACTTCCCGCTCGACGATCTCCCCTTCCCCGACCTGAGCGATCTCTCGCCCTCCCGTTACCGGATCGCCGGCAAGCCGCTCGCCTTCGCGATCACCTCGCGCAGCTGCCCGCACCGCTGCTCGTTCTGCTCCGTGCACACGACCTTCGGAACGACCTACCGGCGCCGCTCGGTGGCAAACGTCCTGGAAGAGATCGAGCTGCGCTACCGCCAGGGCTATCGCGTGATCGATTTCGAGGACGACAACCTGACCTACTACAGGAGCGCCTTCAAGGAGCTCTGCCGGAGATTGATCGCCCGTTTTCCGGGCGGCGAGATGGAGTTCGTCGCGATGAACGGCGTGAGCTACCTGAGCCTCGACGACGAGCTACTCGAGCTGATGCGCGCGGCGGGGTTCTCGCACCTGAACCTCTCGCTCGTGAGCTCCGACAAGGCCGTCCGCGAAACCACCAAACGACCGCACACGCTCGAAGCCTACCTGAGGGTGGTTCACCGGGCGGCCGGGCTCGGTTTCAAAATCGTCTCGTACCAGATCCTCGGCCTCCCGAGCGAAAGCCTGGAAAGCATGGTGCAAACGCTGGCCTTCAACGCGCGCCTGCCGGTGTTGCTCGGCGCCTCGCCGTTCTATCTGACGCCGGATGCGCCGATCGCCCGCGGTCGAGAGTTTGCGGAGGCGGACTACGTGCGCGCGCGGCTGACGGCCCTCGGCGTGGAAACGGATCGGTTCGGACGCGACGACATCTATACGTTGCTCGTCGCCACGCGGATCGTGAACTTCCTCAAGGGCCTGCCGATCGCCTCCTTTGCGGATCTCGTCGACCTGATCGACTCCCCGCCGGCAGGCAACGGAGCGGCCGTCGGCCTCGCTCTCCTGGGGCGGCTCTCGGCAACCGGCCGCCTCTGCTTTCTGACCGCCGGCGGAGCGGTCGAAAACCAGAGGTTCAAGACCGGCCTCTTCGGCGACGTGTTGCGCGAAGCCGGAGAGATACGCTGCCGCGCCGGGGGGAGGATCGCCGTCGGGAAATTCGCGGAGCTTCTTCGCGCACGCTGCGCGGCGCCCGAACCGGTCCGGAGCGCGCAACGAGGACGCGCGCCGTAACGCCTGCTCCGGAGCTGCCCGGACCGGAGACCGCGATCCGAGGTTGTGAAATGTCGCGCCCTGGACTATTAGTGAATCCGCAAGTCCCATGGATGTCGCGTCGCGATTGCTCGGACCGAGGCTCTCCGCCATTTGGCGGTTCAGCCGGCCCGCTTAACATGGAGGAGATATGCGCAATTGGGTTGTGAGTCTTGCCACTGGCCTGCTCGTCGCTTTCGGCGCCGCCGTCGCCGGCGCGCAGCCGAGCCTCAAGATGATGATTCCCGCCAATCCCGGAGGCGGTTGGGACCAGACCGGCCGGGCGCTGGCGGCGGCCATGCAAAGCGCCAAGCTGGTCTCGTCGGTTCAATTCGAGAACAAGGGCGGAGCGGGCGGTACCATCGGCCTGGCGCAGTTCGTCAACTCGTCCAAGGGCGACCCCAACGCGTTGATGATCGGCGGCATGGTCATGGTCGGCGCCATCTATCTCGACAATGCGCCCGTGAACCTCGACATGGTCACGCCGATCGCCCGGCTGACCGGCGAATACGAGGTCATCGTCGTTCCCGCCAGCTCGCCGCACAAGTCGATGGCCGATCTCGTCAAGGCGCTGAAGGCAAATCCCGGAGCCGTCTCCTGGGGCGGCGGTTCGGCGGGCGGAACCGATCACATCCTGGTCGGACTGATCGCCAAAGCGGTCGGCGTCGACCCGGCCAAGACCAACTACGTGGCGTTCAAGGGAGGCGGCGAGGCGGTTGCCGCCATCATCGGGGGCCACGTGACCGCCGGGGTTTCCGGAATCGGTGAGTTTTCCGAGCACATCAAGGGCGGTCGCATGCGTGCGCTGGCGGTCTCCTCGCCGTCGCGCATCGAGGGCATCCGGACCCTCAAGGAGCAGGGTGTCGACGTCGAGCTGGCCAACTGGCGCGGCGTCTTCGGCGCCCCCGGGATCACGACGCCGCAGCGCGACGCGCTCGTGAAGCTGGTGCGGGCGGCGACCGAGACCCAGTCGTGGAAAGGCGCGCTGGCGAAATACGGCTGGGCGCCGATCTTCCTCGCCGGAGACGAATACAAGAAGTTCATCGACCAGGACAGCAAGCGGATCGCCGCGATCATCGACTCGCTCGGCCTCAAGAAGAAATAGGAAGCGTGAAGCTCAAACGGGCGGAGCTGTTCTTATCGCTGGCCGTTCTGGTCCTGGGCGCCGCCGTGGCGATGGGAACGGCGGCGCTGCCCGCGCATGGCGGCTACGCCGGCGTCGGCCCCAACGCGGCGCCGGCGGCGGTGGCCGCCGGATTGATCCTGCTCGGCATACGGCTGCTCTACGAGGCGCTCACGGGGGGGTGGCGCAACGGCGTCCCTGACCGGGCCGCGCAGCGGGGCGAGCACGACTTTCATACGGGCGCTTTCCTCTGGGTTACCGCCGGACTGTTCGCGCAGATTCTCCTGATTCAGCGAGCGGGATTCGTCGTCGCCCAGACCGTGCTCTTCGCCTGCGTGGCCCGGGGGTTCGGAAGCACGCGCGCCGCTCGTGACCTGGGGGTGGGGCTCGCCCTGGCGGTGGCGGTCTTCTTGTTTTTCGTCAAGTTCCTCAATGTCAGCCTTCCTCCGGGCTGGCTGAAGCCGATCCTCGGGACCGCCGGAATCTGACCTAACCCCATGATCCGCTCGGTTTCCTTCCGGCTCAAGCGGGACGTCGACAGGTCGCTTCCCGGCGCTTGCGACTCGGGCGAGCCGGCAGGGCGGATGCCGGCATGACGGGCACCCTACAATCGCTCGCCCAAGGCTTCGACGTCGCCCTGACACCGTTCAATATTTTCTGGGGCTTTCTCGGCGTCACGCTGGGAACGTTCGTCGGCGTCCTGCCCGGAGTGGGCCCGGCCCTCACCGTCGCCATGCTGCTGCCGCTCACGGTCAAGCTCGATCCGACCGGGGCTTTGATCATGTTCGCCGGCATCTACTACGGAGCGATGTTCGGCGGCTCGACCACGACCATCCTTTTGAACACGCCGGGGGAGTCGGCCTCGATCGCCACCGCGCTCGAGGGCAACCTCATGGCGAAAAACGGGCGCGCCGGTCCCGCGCTGGCGACCGCGGCGATCGGCTCGTTCGTCGCCGGGACGATCGCGACATTGCTCGTCACGCTGCTCGCTCCGATCGTGATCGAGTTCGCCCTGAAATTCGGTCCGGCGGAGTATTTCGCCTTGATGGTGTTCGCCTTCACCACGGTCTCGGCGGTGATCGGCCGCTCCACCGCCCGCGGGCTGACCAGTCTCTTTCTCGGGCTCCTCCTGGGGCTCGTCGGCATCGACAGCCAGACCGGCCAGTCGCGCTTCACGTTCGGGATTCCCGAGCTGCTCGACGGAATCGACGTGGTGGTGCTCGCGGTCGGGCTCTTCGCGGTCGGCGAGGCGCTTTACGTGGCTGCCTATTCGAGCCGGCTGGAGGAAAAGATCGAAAAGCTCCAGGGGTCGCTGTGGATGTCGAAAGAGGACTGGAAGCGGTCGGTGCCCGCCTGGCTCCGCGCCACGATCATCGGCTTTCCCTTCGGCTCGATCCCCGCGGGCGGCGCCGAGATTCCGACGTTTCTTTCCTACGCGACCGAAAAGCGGCTCACCAAATATCCGCACGAGTTCGGCCACGGCGCGATCGAAGGGGTGGCGGGCCCGGAAGCGGCCAACAACGCTTCGGTAACCGGCGCCTTGGTGCCGCTCTTGACGCTCGGCATTCCGACCTCCGCCACGGCCGCGGTCCTGCTCGGAGCGTTTCAGAACTACGGCATTCAGCCGGGACCGCTGTTGTTCCAGGCGCAACCGGAGCTGGTGTGGGGGTTGATCGCCAGCCTCTACGTCGGCAACGTCCTGCTGCTGATTCTCAATCTCCCGCTGGTCGGTATCTGGGTCAAGGTTCTGGCCCTTCCCAAACCGCTGCTTTACGGCGGCATCCTGCTCTTCGCCACGCTCGGCGCGTACAGCCTGCACCAGTCCGCGGTGGACCTCTTGATCCTCTATGTCTTCGGCCTGCTCGGCTTTGTCATGCGGCGCTGGGACATTCCGGTCGCCCCGGCGGTGATCGGCCTGATCCTCGGCCCGCTCGCCGAAACCCAGCTCCGGCGCGCGCTCGCCATCAGCCAGGGCGATTTCTTGGTCCTGGTCACGCAGCCGATCGCAGCCGGGCTGCTGCTGATTTCCGCCTTGCTCCTGATCGTTCCGGTTGTCCTGCGGCGCGCCCGAGCCGGTTGAAGCGATCCCGGATCGGCGCGCTCGTCGGCCCGGGAGCGGAGCTTCACCGGAACGCGCCTGCAATCGGCGGAATCCCTGAGCGCTAGGCCTTTTCCAGCCCGATCGAAAACATGCGCTCCAGATCGTGGCGCGAGTAGACGCGAAAAGCGATCAGCGTTTCGGACGAAGTGATGCCGGGGACGCCGCGGATATGCTCGGTGACGACCCGGGCGAGCGCGTCGTTGTCGCGCACACGGATGACCACGGCGAGATCGTAGCGGCCCGCGACCGAATAGACCTCGCTCACGCCGTCCAGATCGGCGATCGTGTCCGCGACCCGGTTGATCTTGTCGCGCTCGACCGTCAGCAAAACGATGGCAGTGACCATAACGGATCCTCCTGAGTTCGCTCCCGACGGCAACGACACTATGCGATGCCCGCCCGGCCGTCAATGCGGGCGCGGCCGTCCTGCGCGCGCTGCCGCCGCCGTCAGCGCGCGAGCAGGGAACGCAGCACCGGCTCGAGCACCCTCCAGACGTTGGCGGCGACGATCCTGTGCCCTTCGGCCGTGGGGTGGATGCCGTCCGGGAGATTGAGGCGGCGGACTCCGCCCACGCCCTCGAGGATGAAGGGGATGAGCGCGGCCCGATTGGTCTTCGCCAGCGCGGCGAACATGGCGTGGAACCGCCGGCCGTAGTCGCTTCCCATGTTCGGGGGCGCCTTCATGCCGGCAACGACGATTTTCGCCTCCGGATAGCGTTGCTTGGTGCGATCGATGATCGCCTGAAGGTTTTTCTGAGTCGCCTCCACGGGGAAGCCGCGCAGCCCGTCGTTTCCTCCCAGCTCCAGGACCAGAACGTCGATCCGATTCTTGAGCAGCCAGTCGAGCCGCCCGAGCCCGCCGGCGCTCGTATCGCCGCTCTGCCCCGCGTTGACGACCCGGAAATCCCAGCCGTTCTCTTCGATGCGCCGCTGGATGAGAGCCGGATAGGCGAGCTCCGGGTCGACGCCGTGGCCCGCCGTGATGCTGTCGCCCAGGAAGAGCACGGTCCGGCCCGCCGCGGCGGGCGCGGCCGCGGCCCAGACGAAGAAAAGCAGCGCGGCGGCGAGGCCGGCCGCTCCGTGTTGTGTTGCCCGGGCAAAGAATCTACAGTGAAGCATTGCCGACCGGTATGCCGCGCCGCCCCGCGATCTTCCGGACCCTTCGCCGCAGCCGATGACCGCGACGCCGATTCTCAGGGTAGAACATCTCACCAAGGTTTTTAAGAGCGGGAACCGCGACATCACCGTTCTCGACGACGTCTCCTTCGAGATCGGCGCCGGGACGGCGTGCGCGATCGTTGGGCCCTCGGGAAGCGGCAAGACCACGCTGCTCGCGATCTGCGCGGGTTTGGAGCGCCCCACCTCGGGCGCGGTGCTGCTCGACGGCCTGCCGCTCCACCGGCTGTCCGAGGAAGAGCTCGCGCGGATCCGCAATCGTGAGATCGGCTTCATCTTCCAGACTTTTCAGCTCCTGCCGTCGCTGACCGCGCTCGAGAACGTGATGGTGCCTGCGGAGATTCGCGGCGAAAGCGGCGCCCGCAGCCGCGCCGCCGAGCTGCTCGAACGGGTCGGGCTGGCCGAGCGGCGGCACCATTACCCCGCCCAGCTTTCCGGCGGGGAGCAGCAACGGGTGGGCATCGCGCGCGCCTTCATGAACCGCCCGAAGATACTCTTCGCCGACGAGCCGACCGGAAACCTCGACGCCGAGACGGCCCGCGACATCGCCCGGCTGATCTTCGAGCTGAACTCGAGCGCCCGAACGACGCTCGTGCTGGTGACGCACGATCGAGATCTCACGCGCCAGGCGAGCCGCACGCTCACGCTGAGAGGCGGCGTCCTCGACGGCGGCGCGACGGCGCCCGACGCGGGCGGAGGCGGGAGCGCGTGACCGCCGCCTTCGCGCTCTTTCCGGGCCCATGGGTCTGGCGCGTCGCTGCGCGTGACGCACGCCGCGGCCTGAAGTCCGTTTTGCTGTCGATGGTTGGCGTCGTTTTCGGCGTCGCGGCCGTCGTCGGCGCGTTCTCGTTCCGCGACAGCCTGCAGCGGAGCGTGCGGGCGCAATCGAAGATCCTGCTCGGCGCCGATCTCGCCATCGCCGGCCGCGAGCCGTTTTCGGCGGAAGCCGAAGCCCTCGTCGCCTCGCTTCCAGGCGAGCGATCGCGCCAGGTGAGCTTCGCTTCGATGGCCTACTTTCCCCGGGGCGGCGGCTCGCGCCTGGTCCAGGTGCGCGCGCTCGCGGGCGGGTTTCCGTACTACGGCAAGCTTGAGACGGACCCGCCGGAGGCGGCGGCCCGGTTCCGGGACGGACCCAACGCGCTCGTCGACGAAGCCCTGATGCACCAGATGAATGCGGGGGTCGGCGATTTCGTGAGGATCGGAGATCGGCAGTTCCGCATCGCGGGAAAGCTCATCAGGATCCCGGGGGAAACCCCGGCGCTGTCGCTGATCAGCCCGCGGGTCTACATTCCGCTCGCCTTTCTGGAGGAAACCGGGCTGATCCGGACCGGCAGCCTGGCGCGTTACCGTGTCTTCCTCAAGCTGCCGGATGGAATGGACGCGGACCGGCTCGCCCACGGGCTCTCGGGGCAGCTGAGCGCCTTGCGCCTGGAAGCGGACACCGTGAGCCGGCGCTTGAGGCGCATCGAGCACGCCACGGAAAACCTTTCCCGCTATCTCCAGCTCGCGACCTTCGTTGCCGTGCTGCTCGCCGGCGTCGGCGTTGCCAGCGGCATCCACGCCTATGCCCGGGAAAAGCGGGCTGCGGCCGCGACGCTGCGGTGCATCGGGGCGCTGCCGGAGGAAACCGTCGCCGTTTACCTGATCCAGGCGCTCGCAATCGCAGCGGCCGGCTCGATCGCGGGGGCGGCGCTGGGCGCGGCGCTCCAGGCGCTGCTGCCGCTGGCGCTGGCCGATTTCCTGCCCGTGGCCCCCGCCGCCTCGTTCTCGCTCCCGGGACTTGTCGCCGGGCTTCTCGTGGGCATGGCGGCGGCCGCTCTGTTCGCTCTCCTGCCGCTGGTCGGGCTGAGAAAGGTGGCGCCGCTCGCGGCGTTGCGCGCCTCCTGCGAGCCCGTGAAGAGCCCGGCCCGCGACCCGGTGCTCTGGGCTCTGGGGACAATCCTCGTTGTCGGGATCCTGGGGTTTGCCGCCGCAGCCGCGGGTCGATGGTTGCACGGTCTCTGGTTCACGGCGGCGATTCTCGTCGTCTCGGCGCTGCTCACCGGGCTCGCCCGCGGCAGCGCGCTTCTGGCGAGGAAAATCACGCCCGCCTTTTTTCCCTTCCCCTGGCGCCAGGGGCTCGCCAACCTGCACCGCCCCGACAACCAGACGGCGGCGCTGACGCTCGCGGTCGGTCTGGGGACGTTCCTGCTGGCGACGCTTTATGGCGTCCGCGGCATGCTCCTCAACCAGGTCCTCGACCGCGTCGGCGAAGGCGAGCCCAACCTGGTGCTCTTCGACGTGCAGCAGGATCAGCGCGACGGCGTGGCGGCGCTGCTGCGATCCTTCGGCATACGCGGTTCCGAGGAAGTGCCTGTGGTCACGATGCGGCTTTCGGCCGTGAAGGACCGGCGCGTCGAGGAGCTGCGGGCCGACCCGAAGGCGCCCATCCCCTACTGGGCGCTGCGGCGGGAGTATCGCTCGACGTTCCGGAGCGGTCTTGCGAGCACCGAAACGCTGGCCGCGGGCCGCTGGTACCCGAGCGCGCCTCCCGACGGCGGCCCCGTACCGGTCTCGCTCGAAACCGGGATTGCCGAAACGCTCGGCGTCCGCATCGGCGACCGGCTGGAATTCGACGTCCAGGGAGTGCGGCTGGCGGTCCGGGTGGCAAGCCTTCGGGAAGTCGACTGGCAGCGCCTGCGTCCCAACTTTTTCGTCGTCTTTCCGGAAGGCGTGCTCGAAAGCGCGCCGCGCTTCTACGCGATCCTGACGCGCGCCGACTCCAGGGAAGCGCTCGCCCGCGTCCAGCGCGCCCTGGCCGAGCGTTTCCCGACGGTCTCGATCATCGACCTCGGTCTGGTGCTCGAGACCCTGAGCGCGATTCTCCGGAAGGTCGCAGGCGCGATCCGCTTCATCGCCCTGTTCACGATCGTCACGGGAGCTGCCGTGCTCGCGGGCGCCGTCCTCGGCAGCCGCGCGCAACGCGTCAGGGAAGGCATTCTGCTGCGAACGCTCGGAGCTCCTCGGGCTCAGATCGTCGCCGCGGTCGCCGCCGAATACCTGTTTCTCGGCGTCATCGCCGGCGGGAGCGGCGCCGCGCTGTCGGTTCTCGCGACCTGGGGGCTGAGCTTCTACTTCCTGGGGACCGCTGCGGTGATCTCGTGGTCGTCGCTCGTGCTCGTCCTCGCCGCCGCGGCCGGTACGACCCTCCTGGCGGGCATCGCGGGCTGCGCGGGAATTTTTCGCCGTTCTCCCCTCGAGGCGCTTCGCGCCGAAACCTAGCGCGCCGTCCGCCACGAGGGGTTCTTCGACGCCTTCGATCGCGTGGGCCGAAATGCCGACAACGGCAACCACGTCTTCAATGTCGGCACCGGTTACGTCCGGGCTCGCGGCCGGCGAAGCAGGCGCCTCAGTGCGCCCGCCGCTCCGCGTCGCGGATCGCCGCCCAGAGCTTGGGCGGCGTGTACGGCATGTCGATGTGATCGATCCCGAGGGGCGCAAGCGCGTCCATGACGGCGTTGGCCACGGCCGGCGGCGCGCCGTTGGTGCCCGCCTCGCCCACGCCCTTCACTCCGAGAGGGTTGAACGGGTTCGGCGTCACGGTCTCCCCCAGCACCAGCACCGGCATGTCCGGCGCGCGCATCACCGCGTAGTGCATCAGCGTGCCGGTAAGTATCTCGCCGTTCTCGCCGTAGAGCATCTGCTCGCGGAACGCCTCGCCAAGCCCCTGCGCGACCCCGCCGTGAATCTGTCCTTCGACGATCATCGGATTGACCACCACGCCGCAATCGTCGACGAGCACCAGCTTCTCGATCGACGGTGTTCCCGTTTCCCTGTCGATGCGGACCATGGCGACATGCGTTCCGAAGCCCCACGCTTCGCGGCGAGGATTGAAAAAGGCCGTCTCCTGCAGTCCCGGCTCCATTCCCGGCGGCAGCTTGCCGCCGTAGGCTGCGGCGGCGATCTGCCGCCACGTAATCCGCCTGTCCGGCACCCCGGCGACCGCGAAGCCCCCGTCGGCCTGCACGATGTCGTCGGGCGAAGCCTCGGCCAGATGCGCCGCGATGCGGCGCCCTTTCTCGATCACGCGCTGCGCCGCGATCGCCATCGAGCCGCCTCCCATCACCATGCTGCGGCTGCCGAACGTGCCGACGCCCTGCTGCACGGCCACGGTATCGCCGTGACGGATCGCGACGTGATCCATGGAGACCCGCAACAAGTCCGCGATCACCTGGGCGAACGAAGTCTCGTGCCCCTGGCCGTGCGAGCTGGATCCGGTGAGCACGGTGATCTCCCCTGTGCGCTCGACGCGCACGGTGCCGCTTTCGAAGCCCGCGCCGCCGCTGGGCTCGACGAACGTGGAAACGCCCACGCCCACCAGCTCGCCGCGCCTGCGCGCCTCGTCGCGCCGGCGGACGAGGTCGTCGTAGCGCGAAAGCCGCAAAGCCTCCGCGAGCGCCTTGTCGTAATCCCCCGAGTCGTACTCGACGCCCACGCCGGTGCGGTAGGGAAACTGTTCGGGCCGGATGAAATTCTTTCGCCGCAACTCCAGTCGGTCGATCCCCAGGTCGCGAGCGGCCTTGTCGACGAGCCGCTCGATGTTGAGGACGGATTCGGGCCGCCCCGCGCCGCGGTAAGGTCCGGTGGGGACGGTGTTGGTAAAGACGGCGACGACCTCGACGTGGCAGTTCTGGATCCGGTAGCAGCCCGGAGCCATCGCCATCATGCGCTGCGGCGGGCCGGCGGTGTTGGAATAGAGATAAGCGCCCACGTTCGCGACCACACGGACCTTGAGGCCGAGCATGGTACCGTCGCGCTTGAGCGCCAGCTCCGACCTCATGATCTGATCGCGTCCCTGAATCATGGTCACGAAATCCTCGCTGCGGGTCGCGATCCATTTCACCGGGCGGCCGAGCTTGAGCGCCATGTGGCAGGCCAGCACGTACTCCCGGTAGAGCGGGCCCTTGCTGCCGAAGCCTCCGCCCACGTCGGGTGCGATCAGGTGGATCTTGTGCTCGGGAAAGCCGAGCGCCGTGGCGAGGTCGGCGCGCAGCCGGTGTGGCGCCTGCGTCGAGGCCCAGACGGTGAGCCCGCGGCCCGCCGGCTCCGGATCGGCGACGATTCCCCTCGGCTCGATCGCGAGCGCGACCTGCCTCGGGCTCGCGATGCGCATGCGCACGACGTGATCGGCTTCGGCGAACGCCTTGTCGACGTCGCCGCCTTTCTTCGTGGCGACATAGCAAACGTTGTCGCTCAGCTCTTCACGCGCCAGGGGCGCTCCCGGCTCGAGCGCCTTCTCGGCATCGACCACCGCCGGCATCTCGTCGTACTCGACCTCGATGGCTGCGGCCGCGTCTTCCGCCTGCGCGCGCGTCTCGGCCACCACCGCCGCCACCGGCACGCCGGCCGCATGAACCGCGCCACGCGCCAGAACCGGATGGGGCGGGATCTTCTGTCCCTGGACCACCGCGGCAACGGGGATGCGCAACTCGGCGACGTCCTCGCCCGTCACCACCGCAACGACTCCGGGCATCGCTCCGGCGGCGCGGGCATCTATGGAAACGATCCTGGCGTGCGCGTGCGGGCTCCGCAGCAACGCCATGTGCAGCATGCCCGCACGCCGAATATCCTCGACGAAGCAACCTGCTCCGGTGATCAGGGCGGCATCCTCCACCCGCCTCACCGGCGCACCGATCAGCTTTCCGTTCCCGTGCTCGGTTGTCATGCCCGATCCTGCCTCCCCGCCCGACCCGCCGCGGCCTCGATGGCGCGTCTTGCGAAGACCGTCGCCACGTGCAGCTTGTATTCGGCGCTGGCGTAGGTGTCCCCTTCCGCTTTCGCCCCGTCCGCCGCCCTGGCGGCGGCCGCGGCGATGTTTTCCGCCGTCAACGGCCGACCTTGCAGGGCGGCTTCCGTCGCCGCCGCGCGCCGCGGAATCCCGTCCAGGCCGCCGACCGCCACGCGCGCGCTTTCGCAGTTGCCCGCCGAGTCCACGATCAGCCACGCGCCGGCGCTCACGACCGCATAGCCGGAAGCGGGATGGCCGAGCTTGGCGTAGGCCGTTCCCGCGCCGCGGGGCGGAAGCGGAATCCGGATCTCCGTGAGAATTTCATCGGGCGCGAGAGCGGTCGTGAAGAAATCCCGGAAAAAGCCGTCCGCGGCCACGCGTCGTTTTCCCGAAGAAGATTGCAGGACAAAGGCGGCGCTCAGCGCCGTGAGGATCACGGGAAAGTCGGCGCCCGGGTCCGCGTGCGCGACGCTGCCCCCGATCGTGCCCCGATTGCGCACCTGGAGGTCGCCGATCACCGAAGCAGCCTCGGCCAGCCCGGGAAGGAGGCGGCGGACGCTGTCCGACGCGGCGATTTCGGCGTGCAGCGTGAGCGCGCCGATCACCATTTCGCCGGGGCTCGTGTCGATGCCGCGCAACTCCCGGAGCCCGCCGATATCGATCAAATACCGCGGCGACGCCAGCCGGAGCTTCATCGCCGGAAGCAGGCTGTGGCCGCCGGCGAGAAGCTTCGCTTCCTCGCCGTGGCGCGTCAGGAATTCCAGCGCTTCCGCGAGCGAGCGCGGCCTCAGGTAGCGGAAGCTAGCGGGATACATGCGCGCCCCCCATGTTCTCGGCCGCGTGCCGGATCGCCTCCACGATATTCACGTAGCCCGTGCAGCGGCAGAGGTTGCCTTCCAGCGCGTGCCTGATCTCCGTTTCGCTCGGAGCTGGATTCTGCGCCAGCAGGTAGGCGGCCGTCATGATCATGCCGGGAGTGCAGAAGCCGCACTGGAGCCCGTGCTTCTCGTGAAAAGCGGCCTGCACCGGGTGGAGTTCGCCGCCGCGCGCGAGCCCTTCGATCGTCGTCACCTCCGCTCCGTCCGCCTGCACGGCGAGAACCGTGCACGATTTCACGGCCCGGCCGTCCAGATGAACCGTGCAGGCGCCGCACTGACTGGTGTCGCAGCCGACGTGAGTTCCGGTGAGCCCGAGCCGCTCCCGTAGAAAATAAACGAGCAGCTCGCGGGGCTCGACCTCGGCGCGATGCGTCTTGCCGTTGACCGTGACGGTGATACCGATGCGATCGTCTTCCATGGCGCGTCCTTCGCTTGAGTTGTTGGTGCCCCCCGGGTGCGGGAATCGGCCCGGGACGGGACATTGACGGTTCCGGCGGTTCAGGCGGTTCA
>DATLYW010000035.1 GCA_035574315.1 Candidatus Zixiibacteriota bacterium | reverse complement strand
CAGGCGATGCCGACTAACGATGGAGGACCGGGCGCGCGGCTTTCTCAGGGCCAGAGCTGCGAAACGCTCGCAAACAGGCCGGTTATAGTGACGCAATCCGACCTTCCTTCGTCATCTCCGCTACCGTTGCAGCAGCGGGGGGTCCTTATAGTCCGCAGCCACCGGCGTGCGCGCTGCAAGGCACGGTGCCCGCGCGCGCGTCCGCCTGGGATGCGCGGTTCTGCTCCAACGTCAACGTATTCGACGCGGCTTACCGGCTGCGGAATCGGAAGACCGTCCGCGCGCAAACCTTCAAGATGAAACTCGATGGCCTCCCGAATCTGCGCTTCAACTTCTTCGACAGTTGCGCCCGTCGCGACGCAGCCCGGAAGGTCCGGCGCATGCGCCGAAAAGTTGCCGTCGGCTTTTTCGATTACGGTCGAATAGCGCATACCCGCCTCACTGCTTCAAACCCGCCTGCTTCAAAATGCTGTTCAGGGTGCCAGGCGCCGGATCGTCGTTCGGTTTCCCCGGAAGTGACGCCGGCTCGCGGCGCGTCCGGACCGACGACATGGTAGATTGCATGCCCCTCACGCGACCTCAAGAAGTGCTCGCGGATTCTTTTCGGCAATCATAAGAAGCGTCTTGGCTGCCCCGGATGGAGCACGACGACCCTGCTCCCAGTCCTGCAGTGTCCGGACTGATACACCGAGGAGTTGCGCAAACCTCGCCTGGGATAGACCAGTTTTCCGGCGGATGCTGGTAACACTCGGAACCGTAGTCACTCTGAACCGCCCCGGGATTCCCGGAGACTTCATTTCCTGATTGGATGGAGTCATGAACACGACGAAGAGGTACTGACCGGAGGTACGGGAGCGGGCGGTTCGGCTGGTCTTCGAGCACGAGGCGAAGCACGGTTGGCAGTAGGCGGCGATCGGCTCGATCGCGGCGAAGATCGGCTGCCCGGCGGAAACGCTGCGCGGCTGGGTGCGGCAGGCCGAGCGTGACCAAGGCCGGCACGCCGGGGTCACCAGCTCGGAGCGGGAGCGGCTCAAGGAACTGGAGCGCGAGAACCGGGAGCTGAAGCGGGCCAACGAGATTCTGCGCAAGGCGTCGGCGTTTTTTGCCCAGGCGGAGCTCGACCGCCGACAGAAGTGATGGTTTCGTTCATCGACGCCCATCGTGGGGCGCACGGGGTCGAGCCGATCTGCGCGGAGCTGCAGATTGCCCCGTCGACCTACTACGAGCACAAGGCCCGGCAGGCCGATGCCGAGCGCTTGCCGCCGCGGGTGAAGCGCGATCACGCCTTGGTGCCGGAGCTCGGTCGTGTCTACGAGGAGAACCTCAGCGTCTACGGCGCGCGCAAGCTGTGGCGGCAACTGGGCCGCGAGGGCTTCGTCGTGGTTCGCTGCACCGTGGAGCGTCTAATGCGCTCGCTGGGCCTGCAAGGGGTGGTGCGCGGGCGCCGGTGCCGCACGACGATCCCTGACGAGAGCCCTGCGCTGCCGCTTGACCGGGTAAACCGGCAGTTCGCGGCCACTCGTCCCAACGAATTGTGGGTGGCGGACCTCACCTACCTCGCGACCTGGGCCGGCTTCGTCTACGTTGCCTTCGTGATCGACGTCTTTGCCCGGCGCATCCTCGGCTGGCGGGTAGCCCGCTCGATGCGGGCCGAGCGGGTGCTCGACGCCCTCGAGCAGGCGCTGTGGTCGCGCTCCGGCGTGCATGGCGTTGTCCATCACAGCGACCACGGCAGCCAGTATCTGTCGATCCGTTACTCGGAACGGCTCGCCGAGGTGGGTGCCGAGCCTTCGGTCGGCAGCGTCGGGGATTCCTTCGACAACGCGCTCGCCGAGTCGATCATCGGGCTGTACAAGGCGGAGGTCATTCACCGTCGCGGGCCGTGGCGCTCGATGGACGCGGTGGAATACGCGACGCTCGAATGGGTGGACTGGTTCAACAACCGCCGGCTGCTGGAGCCCATCGGCAACGTCCCGCCGGCGGAGTTCGAGGCGTCGTATCATCAATCAACGGGTCAGCTGCCCATGGCAGCCTGACTCAAACCCGGAGCTCTCCGGAAAATCCGGGGCGGTTCACACAGTTAGCGGGCACGGGTTCGAGAGAGCCAGTAGAACGGGCGCCTCGAATGATGGGATACGGCGAAAATGACGATGCCGTCTGCCTCCGGGCGATAGTAGAGCGAGAAGCGGAATCCCTTCACGATGATTCGGCGCGTATTCCCGCGCGAGGGTGAGCCGGAGAGAGGGAAGGCAAGCGCGCGGGCCGCGGCTTCTTCGACTGCGGCAGTGAAGCGCTCGCCGAGACCGGGCTGCGCTTCATTGTGGTAAATGACCTCTGCGAGAAATTCCAGGCGTGCCGCGGGAATGAACCGCGCACGCTTCACCGGGCGAGGCGCCTCGCTTCGGCAAACACCTCTTCGGCCGAGATCGTTTGCAGTTCTCCGCGGTCGTACGCGGCGGCTCGTTCTTCTATCTCACGATCCCATGCCGCTTCGATCTCGGCGAGTGAGG
>DATLYW010000034.1 GCA_035574315.1 Candidatus Zixiibacteriota bacterium | reverse complement strand
CCGCTTCGGTCAAAGCCAAGATCATCTCTCGGATCTTACCTCGCAAAGCTTCTGTCAATGGGTCGGCTCCCAACACAGCTTCCATTTGCCCGACAGATCGTGTAGCTTCTCGCATAGGCGTGTCCCTCCTCGGTTTGGCTCCCCTAAAGAGCCTTTGGTTTTTTGGCTACCGAGAGGATACGCCTTTTTAATTTTCTACAGCAAGCAGGACACGACCCCCCTGTTTTCAATCATTCGGTGTCGGCGAGGTCCGCACCAGTCACCCATCAGGATCAAGGCCTTGGAGCCGTCCCTGTAGAAGGGAGCCATCTCCCGCCCCTGGCAATCTTTGTTGCCCCAGAAAACTGTCGGTACCACGCCGTGTCCAAGGTTTTAGGATCACAGATCCTGTGGCTCTCCCTGGTGGGAGTCCAACCCCATTGTGGCTCACGGCGTGGGCGTACCATCGAATCACAGCACCAGCGAGTTGTCTATAAGGGATGAGACAGCGGCCAATCAAATCTAGTGGTTTTTAGCCAACCCCAACCAAAGCTCGCTGCTCCATCCCAACTGAATAAACCTGCTCCTAGGCGAAGGCCCGACCTACATCGAAGGGAACTTCATCCCGCATGATGCAATAACAAGCCCGCGCTAACTTGTGAGCCACCGCCTTGATGGCCACTATCCCGTTGGTCTTGGCCTTCTTTCTCTGATAGAAGCGCCGGATCAGAGGATTGAACCTAACGGCAAAGTTGGCCGCCTCCACGAAGGCCCACGCTAGATGTTTGTTGCCATTCTTGGTGTTGCCGCTCCCTTTGCGTTTACCGTTGCTTAGCTTCTCACTGCCCACACACCGACAATAAGAAGCAAAATGCCCCACCGTGGAGAAGCGCCGGATATCTCCGGTCTCCAGCATAATGGTCAGGGCCAGGATCTCACCGATCCCGTCAACCGTGAGCAGGTATCGAAAGGCGGCCTTCAGTTTAACCCGCTCCTTGACCACCTTCTCCAGCGTGGCAATCTCTGCTTCCAGAGAGCGCATCACCGAGAGATTGGCCTTAGCGGCCAGCGCCATATCGGCGCCGGTGAGCAGACCCTCAACCTCTTCGGATCTCAGTCGTTTGATGCGGCTGGCGCTGATCGAAGAGCCGGTGTTGCGTGTGATCAGATTCTGGATGCTTAAGATGTTGGCCGTCTTCTGGCGAACCAGTTGGCCGCGCTTGCGCAATAGATCGCGCACCGCCCGCTCCTCTTTGGGGTAGATGTAGCCCACGGGCAACACTCCCAAGCGCAGCATGTGAGCGAGCCAACGCGCATCGGAGTGATCGTCGGTGTACTTCAGTCCTTCGTACTGCTGGACGGCTGCGGTGTTGGCCAGATGCACTACGTGCTCTTTCTCCATCAGACCATCCACTAGCCAGTACCAGTTGTAGGTCGATTCCACCACGATCCCCTGGATCGACGATGCCTAGGGCGAGAGCTGCTCAAGGATAAACCCCAGATCATTGGGCAAGCGTTTTTGATAGACCACCTCGTCTTGCTCGTCGATCAGAACCGTAACGTTGTTGGTGGAGTGCAAGTCGATGGCACCGTAAAGTTTCATCTCGTCTCCTCCTTTGAGTTATGCGGGTTAGCTTTCATAGCCGAACCTTACAGCCTCTTGGAGGAGCCTTCTAGATGATTATCAAATCTTTTGTTGGTAGTTGACGCGGTGTTGGGATTATGGAGTCAAATCCGATGCGAGGTGTCGGCAAAGAGTGGACGCATCCGACGAAGCTGTCAACAAAAGAGTTGACCCGTATCCTTTTGGCCCGTATCCTTTCACTCCAACGTCAACCGCACCACGTGCACACGATGCAACTCTTGCTGACTCACCCTTATCTCCCCCTCGCTCATCCGACCCCCTCCTTGGCAAAGAAAATCCTAGCTCAGAGGGTGACATAATCGCTGAACAGTTTTGGGGTGACATTTTCGCTGAACGACCACAGGACTCCGGCCACGAATTGACCCCACAGCCGCGCCTGTTGTAGCATCTCGTCGATGTCCAGAGCGAAGCTCCGACGGTACCTTCGGCTTGCGCATAGGCTTTCCAAACTTGCGGAGACGATTGCCGAGACAGTCCAGGAAAGGCTTTCTCGTGAATCGCGGCAACTGTCGATCCGTGACCGCGTTCTCATCGGCCTGGCGTTAAAGATGTATCATTCGTTCCATTGCATCCTGCACGACGCAAAAAACGAGCGCCTAGAAGCCTGCCATCATCTGAAGACTCTCCTTGAGTCCTATGTCTACTTGCAGTGGGTCGGCGCTGATACCACGGATACAAGGGCGACGCTTGTCTGGGCGAGGAGTGTGGACGAACAACGTAAGCACTTCAAGCTTAGCCCCAGGAATGCAGAAATGGCCGATGTTAGAATCTGGGAACAGGCACTCCGGGATAGTACCAAAGGTTTGGAAAGCGCGTGGGACCATTTCCAAAACACACGGCTTTTTGCGCTGGCGAAAGACGCGAATCTATCCCCCTGGTACGTCGATATATACCGCCTAGCCTGTCAGCCGGCCCATATCGCTGATTTGCTCCAGTTCGTGCCACAGCCCGGCGAACCGATCTCCCTGAAAAAGCCCCCGACCTCACTTTTATGGGCGACTGTCGCCTTAGATTATGCCCTCCAAACTTTCTGTAATTTACTACTAGATGCCGCAAAGGAATACGGACTAGATGATCTAGGCGCTAGGCTTTCCAAGATAAAATCACAGATAGACGAAACACGGTCGTCAACGCTTTAACGAAGTTAGCCTCCTGGCCTGTGATTTCGTTGGGGCGATTTCTACCTTGCTCGATGGAGACCGTCGCAGAATAGAGGGTGTTACGAAAACTAGTGTTATTCCCTGTATTGCCGCAGGTCCGACTCCGGACACACCCCACATTCTCGCCCCCGAGAACCATCGAACCGGCTCAGTACTAGCAGCCGGATAGCTGTGGCGAAAGGGGATCGAATCTTTGGCGAAATGGGGTCGAATCTTTACCTTTGACCTGTAACACCTGCGCGCGGTCAAACGGCTTCACGAGGAGGATTTGCGGCAAGGCCTGAAAAAGAACCCAGGGTGTCAAGTCTTTTGTTGGCAGTTGATGGGGTGTTGTGGTAGGGGCTGCTTGGCGATGGTGGTGGGGTGGGCGTGTCATGGAGTCGCCTCCAGGATGCAATCCGATGCGAAGTTTCGGCAAAGGGTGGACGTGATTCGCCGAAGCTGTCAACAAAAGATTTGACGCCTATCTTTATCTGACTGCCAGCGTTAGACGGCAAGTGCGTCGAACCGAGCGCATACACGCGATCGAAGCCACTAGGTTGCTCAACGAGTTCGTCGGCGACCTCGTAATTGCCTCTCGGGCAATGGGTTGGCTGGATGCGCGTGCCCTTCAATCAAAAGTAAGCCACGAGTTCAAGGTCACAGTGCACCGCATGTGCATTTGGCATCTGGTAGCGACGCTGTCGAAATGGCAAGAGGTGTACGACTGCTATCACGAGCTCTTCCCGAAGGATGTCCGGGAGGCTTCGCGAGAGCTGCGGAAAGAGCTAGAGAGACGAGGTGTTCGCGATTTCCGTAATACTGTTGTCGGTCACATCTTGGACAAGAAGACGAAGAAGCCGATGACCAAGGCCGACATCGACAAGAAACTAAGCAAGATCTTCAACGGCGACTACGAGGGCTTCCTTCTTGGGGTCAATACTCCGGGAGGCAATGACTTTCCCAAAACGGTCGTCTCGATTGTCGAGCAAATCGGCGATAGGCTTACCCAGGAGCACTCAATAACACCCGAGGAGCTGTTTCCATGGAAGCATCACGACAAGGTTGGCGTCTAACCCTGTGCTGCTGCGGACGGCCCGCGAGGGACCGGTCTCATTTCACCCGCTCGGCTGCGGCCGGCCGCAGAGCACGACGTTGGGTGCCAAATGGCTAAGCGGCCTCTAAAGTTCAAGATTCGCCTTCCTTCTTATGTTCACCCGCGACTCGCATGGCGCGAAGCAATTTATCGGCAGGCAAAACTGGTGGGCGCGGTGTATCGGGCGGAAGACAAACTGGAAGTTATTGTCCGGCTCTACCTGGAGGGCGGTGCTTTGTTGACACACGACGTCGACAACCGTCTTAAAGACATTCTCGATGCTCTTCAGGGCCGTATCGGTGGCTCAAAGGCAATTCGGCGTTTTGTCCCGATTATCCCCAACGACAATCAGGTCTACCGCGTGGTTATTGAGAAACTCGCTCCGCCAGCCCAAAGCCACGGGCTGGGGCACTTGATCGTGCGCAAGTACGCACCCAACAAAACGCTGGAGCGGACGCGAATGGCGCGCGCCGCTCAGCGCTGAGCATTGGCCTCCAAGAACCACAATGGAGTCGCCTCCAGGATGCAATCCGATGCGAAGCGTGATAGTGGCGAAAGGGGGTCGAATCTTTACCTTTGACCTGCAACACCTGCGCGAGGTCAAACGGCTTCACGAGGAGGATTTACGGCAAGGCCTGGGGCGGGTGGGGCTGCGCTGGCCGGGGCGCAGGTCTTCCAACGGGGGAAAGAATGGGGCTGGCAATGGGTTTTCCCGGCCACCAGTCATTACACCGATCCTGTGAGATGATTTACACGCACGTCTTGAAAAAGAGGACCTCGCTCGCGAGGGCGGCTTGTCGGCGAGCGCCGACGATTTCGAAAAAGCTGTGCCGGGTTTCCGTCGCCCCGGATCGCTCCTAGCGTGGGCGCCGGGCTTTTCGGCGATGGTCGCGGCGGAGCGATTTTTCGCTCCGGCCCGCTGGCTCATCGAACGGGTTCTTACGGCAGCCGCGCGTCGGAGAAAGAGGAGACGGCACTTCGCCCTTTCGGTAAACAAGGCGCGGCGTGGCTCGTCTAAAACGAGCGGAACGAAACCGTCACCGACGCGGTCTTGCGCGTCGGCATGGAAGGGTGGTCCGGTGAGAGACCTTGCGCTTGTAACCTTCAGCACGCTCTTCGTGCTGTTCTCCCTGTTCTCGCTGATTTCCGCCGAGCGGACGCGCGACTATGCGGCAAGAGCGTCCGCGATCGAAAAGCGCGCGGTTTCGGACATCGGCCTGAGGCTGGAACTGGCCCCTTGAGCAGAGCTCCACACCCGTGTCGGCTAAAGCCTACACGGGCGTGGAAAACCACGACAGCCGGTGGTCAGCTCCCCGAAGGTTCACCCCAGGATAGCCCATACAAGAGCGCACACAGCGGCGGCGGCCCCCGTCACACCAAGGGGGGATGTGGCGTATTTCCATGCCAGGATCAACGGCATGCTTTTCTTGATAGCCTCGAAGGGAAGTAGCTGCTCCATCCCCCAGCGCGCGATCAGGTAGCGCTCGCCGCCCAACAGCCCGACGGCAATGGGGTCTTTGTCGACGTGGCGCTGGCGCCAGACCTCGATTCTTTCGAAATATTTGCTGGCCTTCTGCATCTCTCCGGTGACCGAGTAGGGGATCCCCTCGGCCAGGTTCAAAGCGTAGGGGCTAAGGTTCCTTGCGGCGACCTGGTCGATGTTCTGCGACCGGACGGGAAGGAAGGTTCTCCATACGCGCCAATCCTCCGGGGAAATCTTCGGATAAGGGATCGGGTGGGTCTTGCCGCCCGCCACCATCATCGATTCGTTTTTTTCGAGGTGGTAATTTTCGACAAACATGGTTCGCCCCTCCTTGGGTTTGTGAGTCGCCGTTTGCCTTCGCTTGCGGCCGTTCGTGGAGCCCGATAACGCTACGAGCAAATTTCATTCCACGGCTGGGGGATCTCCGCATCGCGATGGCCTGGAGCAACCGGTCGGGCACAGCTCAACCAACGGGCGCCGTTCGTGTGCGCATCGCTGGCCGTGACATCTTCAGGCGGGACCGCGGAGCCGGGGCCCGGGTCGCGAACTGCTTGCCGAGAAGCTATTAGGATGGATGACGTGACATTCGCCGAGTTCTGTGCTCTCTGCGCCAGGCTCGAAGCGACGCGAAGCCGGCTGGACAAGGTCGCCTGGTGCGGGGATTTCTTGCGCCGGCTTTCCGTTTCGGAAGTTCCGTGGGCGATCGCGTTTTTGACCGCGCGGCCGTTTCCGGCTTCCGATCCGCGGGTCCTCGAGGTGGGGTGGGCCGCCGTGCGCGCGGCGGAGGAAGCCGCGCCGGCCGCGGTCGCCACCCTGTCGATGCTGGACGTGGCGGAGGGATTCGGGAAGATCGCATCCCGCAGCGGAAAAGGGTCGCGCCTCGCCAAAGCGGAAGCGCTCCGCGAGCTTTTCGCAAAAGCGACGCTGCCCGAGCGGGAGTTCTTGAAGAGAATTCTGCAGGGTGAGATGCGCATCGGGCTGCACGACGGCCTGGTGCAGGAAGCGATCGCCGCCGCGTTTGGGGCGCCGCTCTCCCTGATTCGACGCGCCGGACTGTTCCTGTCCGACCTTTCCGAGGTCGCCCGCATCGCGGCGACGGAAGGTGTCGCGGGGCTGGAGCGTGTCGGGATCAAGCTTTTCGTGCCGCTGCTGCCGATGCTTTCGGAGACGGCGGAGGATTTTGTCGAGATCCTCGAGGCGCACGGAGGGAGAACGGCGCTCGAATACAAGTACGACGGGGCCCGCATCCAGATCCACAAAGAGGGACCGAGGGTCCGGATATGGAGCCGCCGCTTGACCGAGGTGACGCAAAGCCTTCCCGACATCGTCGAGGTCGCCGGCGCCATGCGCGCCGGCTCGTGCATTCTCGACGCCGAGGTCGTGGCTCTGGGGCGGAACGGCAGGCCGCTCGCCTTCCAGGAGCTGATGCGCCGGTTTCGCCGCGTTCACGGGATCGAGCGGAGCGCCGCAGAGGTGCCGCTGGGGCTGTACGCGTTCGATTGTCTTTTGCTCGACGGCGAGCCGTTGATCGACCGTCCCTACGCCGAGCGCTGGGAACGGTTGCGGCAGGCGACGGATGAACGCTACCTCGCCGAGCGGCAAATCGTGTCGGACATCGATTCCGGGCGGGCGTTCCTGCAACGGGCGCTGGATGCCGGCCACGAGGGGGTCATGGCGAAGCAGCTGGAAAGCCCGTACGCGCCGGGGAGCCGGGGAAAGCGGTGGTTCAAGCTCAAGCCGGCGGTGACCGTCGACTGCGTCATTCTCGCCGCGGATCGCGGGAGCGGAAGACGCCGCGGCTGGCTCTCCAACTATCACCTTGCGGTCGTGGACGACGCGGGCGGCTTCGCGCCGGTGGGCAAGACGTTCAAGGGGCTTACCGACGCGGAGTTCAAAACGATGACGGCGCGGCTGGAACAACTTCGGGTCGCGGATGACGGCTACACGGTTACGGTCAAGCCCGAAGTGGTGGTGGAAGTGGCTTTCAACGAGATCCAGCGGAGCCCGCAGTACAGCTCCGGGTTCGCGCTCCGCTTTGCGCGGATCGTGAGGGTTCGCGAGGACAAACGGCCCGACCAGGCAACGACGCTGGCGGAGGTCCGCCAGCTGTTCGAGCGCCAGTTTCTGACCAAGAGTCGCTTCGAGATCTGAGCGCCCGGCGCGAAACCGCGGCGGTCGTCGGGTAGAAGGACGGCTTCCCGACCGAACGTCGGGCACGTGCCGATCCTCAGGTTCCGGTGCAGGCTTGAAACAGGAGCATCCCCCCTGAGGAGCAGCACGGCGAGCGGTACCTCAGGCGGGCTAAACAAATCTGGCCGGGCAGGGCCTTGCATCTTGGGCTGAACGGTGTTTAGAGAGGAGCATTCATCCGTTGCGGCGCATGCGGCGCGAGAAAAGCGAGCGAGGTTCTACTCCGGAGGGCGATTTCTCATGCAAGTTCTGGCGAAAGCGGGTTATCTCATCTGGGAAACGATCAATCTCGGGTTCATCGCGTTGATGACCGTGGCGTTCATCAGGACGCGGCGCCGCCTGCAGGGCCGCCCCGTTTTCACCGAAGGGGATCTGGAGCTTTTCTTCGGCCCCCGCCGCCCGCCGGTCACGGGGATACGTTTCTGGGTCAGGTTCGCCGAAACCGTCGTTCTTTGCTGCTTGATGGCGGCGACCGCCCTTCAGCTTTTCGACGGGCTCGGAGCGGCCTTGTTGACGGGCATGTTCCTGGTCGCGGCGATGGGAGTGGTCAAGACCATTTTGCTCGGTTGAGCCTCCGAGGGCTCCCGCCTAGCGAAGCCGGATGGCCGCCTTGACGACCCGGTAGCTCGCCATTGCCTGCATCGCTTCGTTGATCTGGTCCAGAGAATACGTAGCGCTGATCATCTCTTCGAAGGGGAAAGTTCCCCGACGCGACGCCAGGAAATCGATCGCCTGGAGCCAGTGACGCGGCTCCGCGGAACGGATCGTGTAAAGCGTCATCTCCTGGGGCAGGCGTTCAACCGGGATCGCGGCCCTGCCGCCCACTCCGATGTGGACGTAGCGACCGCCGGGCCGAAGCATGGCCAGCCCCTCGGGAACGGCGGCGCTGTTGGCGACCTGGATGACGATGTCCGCCCCGCGCCCCTCGGTGTGGTCTTGCACCCAGCGCCGGCGCTCTGCTTCTTCGGTCACCTCCCCGAGATCGAGGACTGCGTCGGCGCCCATCTTGCGTGCGACCTGCAGGCGGGGGGCGGGAGCGCCGATCACCAGGACCTTCTTCGCTCCGTGCTCCCGGGCCACCGCAGCGGCGAAGTTCCCCAGCGGGCCGCTGCCCTGGATGAGCACGGTTTCGTGGCTCTTGACCGCTCCCAGGCGATCGAAGCCGTGCATCACCGTGCGATAGGCGCAGGCCGAGGCGGCGGCCGACTCGGAAGAGACCTCCTCGGGAACCTTGATGATCAGGCACGGTGGCGGCACGTACATGTACTCGGCGCAGCTCCCGAGGAGGTAGGGGAAGCGATCGGCGCGGTTGTGGCCCCACGACGCGCGTCCCGGACAGATGCACGGTTGCAGCGCGACGCTGCAGTAGTAGCACGAGCCGCAGGCGACGTAGCTCCAGACGATCCGGTCGCCGGGCCGGACCGGATTGCCGAGGATATCGGTGCGCTCGCCGCGGATCTCCTCGACGACGCCGCAGGGCTCGTGTCCCGTGATGATCGGCAAGGTGTCGCCGTCGCCGAGCGGGCCGTGCCAGCGGTGCACGTCCGTGCCGCACAGGGTCGAAACCTCGATCCGCACCAGCATGGCGCCGGGTTCCAGCTCGGGGATGGGGACCCGCCGGATTTCGAGCGGTTCATTGTGCGCGGTGATCACCGCGGCGCGGCAGTCTCTCATGTGAATTTTCCTCCCCGGCAGGCGCGCGGCCGGAATCAGAGCGACGGCCGGTAAAACCGTTCGGCGTTGCCATGGAGCATCGCCGCCTTGTCTTCGGCGCTGATCGCTTCGCTCTCCAGCAGGTGCCCGATATCGTGCTTGCAGCTTTCGTTGGTGACCTCGTGCGGAAAGTCGCTCGAGTAAAGGAAGGGCTTGTTTCCCACCACCCGGACGGCGAACGGCATCGTCAGCTCCTCGGTCTCGACGCCCAGGAAAAAGCGATCGTCGGCGATTTGTTTCTTGAGATAGTCGCTCGGCTCTTCGGCCTCGCGGATCCCGAATTCGCCGGGCGGAATGTACTGGAAGTGCGTCTCGTGAGACGCATGCAGGCGCTCGAGCAGGAGAAGCAGCCAGGCGACGCCGCCTTCGAGGAACGCGATGCGGACCCGCGGGAAACGGTCGAAGATGCCGTTGTACAGGATGCTCGCGCAGCTCACGGCGAGACCCCACGGATGGCCGAGAGCGTGGACCGGAACGTACATGTTCATGTGATCCATGCCGAAGCGGTCGTGCACCCCGCCATGGACCGCCAGACAGCAGCCCAGGCGGTCCGCTTCCGCGTAGACGGGCCAGTAGACTTTCGCTCCGAGCGGCTGCGGCAACCCGTTGGACGGCATCATGGCGCCGAGCATGCCCAAGCGGGTCACGGCGCGGCGGAGCTCCTTGGCGGCCTCTTCCGGGTCCTGCATCGGGATCAGGGCCATTCCCTTGAAGCGCGGACTGAACCTCAAATAGGTGTCGTAAAGCCAGTCGTTGTAGGCGCGCGCGGCCTCGACGGCGTAGTCGAGGCTCACGATCTTGCCGTACGCGAGGGCCACGGTCGGATAGAGCACCGTCCAGTCGATGCCGACGTCGTCGAGAAAATCCAGCCATCCCTGCGGTCCGACCGGCGGGCGCTGGTCGCGCTGCGGCGGGGTCTCGACGGCGCGGCCGGTGTGGAGATGATCCAGCGGCGGGAAGATCACCCCCTTGCGCAGCGCGATCTCGCGATAAGGGGAGGACATTCGCGCCGCGATCGCCGCGTTGTCCTCGATCACGTGACCGTCGCCGTCGATAATTCGGGTGGCGTTTCGCTGGCTCATCGTCGGGTTCCTCCTGTATCGATGAGAACGACTCGGGCGGCCGTCTCGGGTATCCTATACGCAACCCGTCTTGAGCGTGCAAGGGGTTCGCGTAAACTGGTGGGCGGCGGCGGGCGACACGCCCCCCGCCGAAAGGAAGCATCGATGCGCCAAACCGTTGCCGCCGTGCTTCTGGCGGCGCTGCTTTCCGCCTGCGCGGCTCTGGAGGTTCCGGGAGGGCTAGAGCGCGCCGCCCCGCGTGCGGCGCTGCGTGTGCCGTTCGAGACGTTCACGCTCGAGAACGGACTGCGGGTCATTCTCTCCGAAGACCGCACGGCGCCGGTTTACACCCTCTGCGTCGTCTACGACGTCGGATCGCGCGACGAGCGTCCAGGCCGCACCGGATTTGCCCATCTGTTCGAGCACATGATGTTCCAGGGATCGGCGAACGTGGGCAAGGGCGAGCACTTTCTCCTGGTGCAGAACAGCGGCGGCAGCGCCAACGGCACCACCAACGCCGAGCGCACCAACTATTTCGAGACGCTGCCGTCGAACCAGCTCGAGCTGGGAATCTTTCTGGAGGCCGACCGCATGCGGGCGCTCGAGGTCACGCAGGCCAATTTCGACAATCAGCGGCACGCCGTCCAGGAAGAGCGGCGCCTGAGCTACGACAACCGGCCGTACGGCAGAACCGTGGAGGCGGTGCACGAGCTGGCCTACGACGGCTTCGCCTACAAACACTCGACGATCGGCTCGATGGCCGACCTGAGCGCGGCGACTCTGGAGGAGGCGCGGAATTTCTACCGGAGCTATTACGCCCCGAACAACGCGGTCCTGGTGCTGGTCGGCGATTTCGAGCGTGCGACCGCGCTCGAGCTGATCCGCAGGTACTTCGGCGCGATCCCGCCGCACCCGCGGCCGCCACCGCCGCCGGCGATCGAGGCCGAGCAGGCCGCGGAGCGGCGCCGGACGATCGTGGACGATTTCGCGCGGACGCCGCGCGTCGACATTGTTTACCGCACGGTTCCCGGGAATACGGCCGACTGGTACGCCTTGCGAGTGCTTGGAGAGGTTCTCGCCGGCGATCTCTCCTCGCGACTCTACCGAAAGCTCGTCAAGGAGCTGGAGGTGGCGGTCCGGGTTTCGAGCGGACCGGAGGAAAAGCGCGGAACCTCTCTCTTCTGGATCTCGCTGGCGTTGCGTCCCGGGAGGGACCCGGAGGCGGTCGAGCGGATCGTTTACGAGGAGCTGGAGCGGCTGGCCCGCGAGCCGGTGGAGGAGTGGGAGCTGGAGAAGGTTCGCCTCCGCCAGCGTCGGCAGCAGGCCGAGTCCCTCTACAGCAGCCGTTCCCGCGCCCTCTCCCTCGGCCATTACGCTGTCTATTACGGAGACCCGGATTTGATCAACAAGGTGTCCGACCTGCTGGCGCGGGTGGGGCCGCAGGATATTCAGCGGGTTGTGACTAGGTACTTCAAGCAGAACAATCGGTCAGTGGTCTGGACGCTGCCGAAGGGCGGGCCGGCGGCAAGCTCCGGCGGGTAGGACGGATCTCATGCGAACGGAGCGACCGAAATGGAAGGCGGCGCTGGCGCTGGCGATTGCGCTCGGGGCGGGAGCGTCGCGCGCGTCCGGCCAGGAATCGCTGCCCGTTTCGCCGAGCAAGGTCGAGCGGAAGAACCGTGCGCCCGTTTCCGAGGAAACCATCGGGGTGCGTTTGCCGCGGCCGCGCGAGGAGCGGCTTGCAAACGGCCTTTCGGTCCTCATTCTCGAGGATCATCGGCTGCCTGTGGTCTTTGTGCAGCTTCACCTGCGGGGTGCCGGAGCCCTCTTCGATCCCGAAGCCTTCCCCGGCCTCGCATCCGCGACGGCGCAGATGCTGCGCGAAGGAACACCGGGCCGGACCAGCAGGGAGGTGGCCGAAAGGCTCGACCGGCTGGGAGCGTCGGTCGGAGCCGGCGCCGCCTTCGGGTCGCCGGATACGGTGGTTACGGGCTCCGGGCTGAGCGAAAACCTCGACGAATGGCTGGAGATGATCTTCGAGGTTCTGCTCGAGCCGGTGTTTCCCGAGGATGAGCTCAGGCGCTTGAAGGAGCGCGCGCTCGTGCAGCTGCGCCAGCAGCGAGCCGCGCCGCGGTTTCTGGCGAGCGAGCGTTTCCACCGTGCGGTCTTCGGCGATCACCCGGCGGCCGTCGTGGCGCCGACGCAGGCCGCGGTCGAGACCCTCACGCCGGAGCTGCTGGCGAGGTGGCATCGGGAGCGATACAACCCCGCGGGCTCCGTGCTCGCGGTTGCGGGCGACGTGGACGGCAACCGCCTGCTCAGGGCGTTGAAGTCTCTGCTCGCCCGGTGGGGCGGGGGGCGGGCGGCTTTCGAGCT